>JAOZRF010000417.1 GCA_029940245.1 Desulfobacula sp. | reverse complement strand
TTTTATGGAAACAGATATGGAGCACGGCTAATTTAGCTAAACAGCTCTGCCTTAAACTTAGAAAGATTTTTTAATCCAAAAGAACCTTTTCAAGCTGTTGAACCAGAAAAGCCATTTCCTCTTCATTGATGATCAGGGGAGGGGAAATTCTTATGGTATGGCCGTGGCTGTCATTGACAATCACCCCAAGTTTCAAAAGTTTCCTGCAAAAATCCATGGCATTGCCGTTTATGACTTCTATACCGATGAAAAGCCCTTTTCCCCGAACTTCTTTGACGTGGACAGATTTTTTGGCAATTGCTTCAATTTTTTCTTTAAGTATCTTTCCTTTTTGTGCGGATTGTTCAGCCAGTTCTTCTTGTTCAAACACCTTTAAAGCAGCAGTTCCTGCCACGCAGGCAAGGGGATAACCACCAAAGGTTGATCCATCTGATCCTTTGGAAAAAACCATATCCATGATTTTTGCATTGGTAATAAAAACAGACAAAGGAATAAGACCGCCTGAAAGTGCTTTCCCAAGAATTACACCATCAGGAACAATATTATCATGTTCAAAGCAGAATTTCTTTCCAGTTCTTCCCATTCCCACCTGTATTTCATCACAGATCAGCAGCAGATCATGTTCATCTGCAAGATTTCGAAGACCCTTAAGAAAACCTTCAGGGGGTATTTGCATTCCGCCTTCTCCCTGCATCGGCTCCACAAGGATTCCACAGGTGTTTTTAGTGATGGCTTTTTTGACCTGTTCAATGTTGCCAAATTCCACAGACACAAATCCGGGAGTCAAAGGTCCAAACCCCTCCTTATATTTTTGGCTGGATGAAAAAGAGACAATTGAGATGGTTCTGCCATGGAAATTATTATTAAAAACAATGATTTCCTGATCCCCGTCTTTAATTCCTTTATGCTTGAATCCAAAATACCTCATGGTTTTTATGGCTGTTTCAACGGATTCCACCCCACCATTTTTGGGAAGTGCTTTATTGCCGTGATTACCGAATCGGGGCGCCATCTGGGGAGCAAATTTTGAGACATTTGTCAGAAAGATTCCCAAAGGATCTGTGAACACTACATTGGATAATACAGAGGCATAATTGCCGAGCAGTGCATCCATTACTGCATTGGCGATGAAGGGATGATGATGACCTGAATTTGCAGCAGAGTAGGCCGCAAGACAATCCAGATATTTATTGCCTTTTTCATCTGTCAGCCAGCAGCCTTTTGCATGTCTGACAACAAGATTAATCCTGTCATAATGGTGGGCGCCATAGTCTTTTTCCAGATTGAAAATGGCATTGTCGTTTTCCGTGGAAAATCCCTTGAAATAATGATCTTTTCTCATTGTCGTCATCTTACACCTCTCTTAATTATCTTCTTTTATTATTTTATAAATTCTTTTTTCGTCGTCTGTAGGGTCCTGATGCTGGTCTAATATTTTTTCTAAGAAACAATGGTAGAAATCATGGCGCAGACTGTCCCGATTGGCCACAATAAACCATTTATTTCTTGTCCAGTTTATGGCTGAACTATCTTCTCTGCCTGTTTCAAAGATCCCCACAAGGGCTTCTTCTTTATCTGTAATCACTTCTATGGAACGTCCGCCGATGATTTGTTTCAAATGCTCATGATTCGGGTGTGTGATCTGGATATCAAATTTTTTAGCTACTTTTCCCATGGCAATATATCGGATTTTCACCCCTCTTTTGTCAGCCTGTTCTAAATATTCATCCAGGTGTTGGGACGCTTTGGGAAACAGCCTGATATAGATTTCTTTTTCAGCATTTTTTATCATTTGTATGGCTTTTTCCATTACATTTTCATAGCCTGTAATTGTCCATACAAACTCAAAATCATTTTTTTGGGATGCCGCGGCAATCTGATCTTCAAAGGCTTTTATGCTGCGGTCGAAACTTATTTTCAGCCTTCTGACAACTTCATCTGCAGGCAGTGGTGCATACTGGCCGGCGTTAACTTCAATCACATATCCTTTTGACATCAGATTGCGTAACACATCATAAATCCGGGATCTTGCAATTCCTGAAATTTTACTTAACTGAGAACCATTCACTGGATGATTGCCCACAAGCGCCATATAACAGGCTGCTTCATACTGAGAAAATCCAAGGTTTTTTAAATTTAAATATGGTTCCATATTTTTATCCTTAAGTGTCGCTACTTTAATAGCAACATAAGCCTAACCCCAATGATTGTCAACAATTAAAATCTAATTAAAAATCACAATTGTCATTTGAAAAAAATTAAAAAAAATATCTCTTTGACACCGGGTTTTGAATCAGGTAAATATTGAAGGAAATGAACATTTTTAAAATTACCCAAAACAGGAGAGAATAAATGGCTAGCCTAAACAAAGTAATGCTCATCGGTAACCTTGGCAGGGACCCGGAAATCAGGTATTCCCAGCAGGGTGTGGCAGTGGTGAATTTCTCCATTGCAACAAGTGAATATTGGACGGACAAGACCACGGGAGATCGCCAGGAAAAAACAGAATGGCATAATATTGTCGCATTTGGGAAACCAGCAGAAACTTTGGAAAAATATCTGTCAAAAGGCAGTCCGGTCTACATTGAAGGAAAACTTCAGACCAGCACGTATGAAAAAGATGGCCAGACCCATTATATGACAAAAATCGTGGTATCAAATTTTCAGTTTCTTGGCAGTAAACAGGATGCCCAGGGCGGCGGTGGGGGCGGATATCAGAGTGGCGGTGGTGGCTACCAGAAATCCGATTCCGGATCAGGCAATCAGTCCTCGGACCATACATCTCCCGGCATGACCGGTGGCCAGGGACCCATTCCGGATGACGATATTCCGTTTTAATCGCTTCTTGCTACCCTGGGATCGGAAAAATTAGCGGTTTAATGTGGTCTGCAAAATAAATTTTGTTTAAAAATCAAACCGCCTTAAGTGCATAAGGTCTGCTCTCCTTGAGGCGGTTATTTAAAAATCATTTTCTGGGGTTTTCCTTTCGCCATTGCCTGGGACTTTTGTAAAAATGGCCCTGGGTCCACATTCCCCTTCCCATGTTTCTGGCTGTTTCCTCTTCCTTTAAATAACCCTGCGAGTCAAGCTTTTCAGGCAGTTTCCCAGTATAAC
>JAOZRF010000416.1 GCA_029940245.1 Desulfobacula sp. | reverse complement strand
ACCGCCATGAACTCGCTCATTCTTCGCTCAAACACCATGGCGGTTTAACCGCTACTATAATCAAGAGCCTGTAAGCAAAGATCCATATGCTCCTATAAGGCCATCTGCCTTCCACTGGAATGTATAGCGATTTCGTAGTTACCACACCTGCCAGTGCAGGCCTGCCAACCTTGCAACGACCGAATTGCCTGTGATTTTTTTAAAAGTTCCAAAGGTCTGGAATGGTTAAGACGGCAGAGTGTTTGAGGGAAGCATGACCGAGTTTCTGCCGTTCAATGCAAGACCTTTGAGAACTTTAAAAATCATTCAGGCACTAGGAAGTGTAAGGTTGGCTGGCCGGAACGGGTATCTGCTGATCCGTTGGAGATCCATTGTGGCAAAATCGTTTTCCTTATGGCAAATATCCAGTTTTGAATAAAAAAATTTGTCATATCGGGATGGTTACGATAAACTCAGCCCCTTTCCCATTGTCTGAATTTAAGATCAAAGCGCCTCCCATATCCTTTAGCAGCACCATTACTCCGGCAAGCCCCAGACCATGACTTCTGATGGCACTCTCAATGGATGATCCCGTTGTAAAATATATTTCAAAAATCTTCCGGTGGTCTGCTGATGGAATGCCCCGCCCGTCATCTTTTACTTTTAAAATCAGCTTTTTCCCCTCGATGCTGCCTGAAATCTCTACAAAAGAGAATCGATGCTTAAATGCATTGGTAATAAGATTCCTCAAGATCTGTCTCACTTTGGCCTCATCAAGATGAACAATGGTTTTCCACACTTTTGAATCAAATGACAACCTTGTGCCGCTGGCCCGTACCACCTGTTCAAGCTCACCATAGGTTTTAATTTTTCGAATAACCTCTGCCACACCTGGATCAGAAAAATCAAATATTTCCATTAAAACAGATGTCACAAGGGCTGAAACAGGAAAATTAGAGGTGATCATGACGCCTTCCCTGGATCTTCCAAGCTCCAATACATCATTTACAAGCCTTTGAGTGGTCAATGTGTTTCTGATGATCCGCTTTAATACTTTTATCTGCTTATCTGTCAGAGGGCCATAAGAATCCTGACGATTCAAAAGCGATTTTGCCCCGGCATCTATTACTGAAATAGGAACCTTTAGATCATGAATAAGAATTTCTGTTTTAATGGTGGTATCCGGCATTTTTCTATTAAACCTTTTAAAATCCTTGCAATGTCAATCAATGATTTTATATATTGTACTCAATCTACGCGTGACCTTTAAGTTATACGAGGATCAATCAAAGTTGTAAAGTCTTTATGGAGTTTATTTATGAACAACAATGCCAATGATATCAAAACACTTGAAAAAAAAATAAAAGAGATTGAAAAGAAAAACCATGAGCTTCAAGAGATTATCTGCAGGGCTCCTATCCCCATCTTTGTTCTGGATAAGAATCATAAAATAACCCATTTTAACAAGGCATGCGAAGAACTCACCGGTCTTTCCCAGGAGAAAATGATTGGGACCGATCATCAATGGAAAGCCTTCTATTCAAGCCGCCGCCCGACCATGGCTGATCTTATCATTAATAAATCATCGAATGCTCAAATTATGGAGCATTATGGTCGCAAATACAATCCGTCAACCAAAGCCAAGGAACGGTTTGCAGCCACAGATTTTTTCCCGGATCTGGGTGAAAAAGGCAAGTGGCTTTTTTTCTATGCATCCGCCATTACCAATGAAAATGGAAACATCATCAGTGCAGTTGAAACCCTTCAGGATGTGTCTGAAGAAAAAATTGCAGAAAACAAAACCAGAGAATTATACAGGATCTACCAAAAAATTCTGGAATTTATCCCTTATCCCGTTGTTGTTTATGATGACAAAGGGCGGGTTTCCTATCTGAATCCGTCTTTTTCATCAACCTTTGGCTGGTCATTTGAAGATCTCAAGGGAAAACTTATTCCCTTTGTCCCGGAATCGCTTGAAACTGAAACCAATGACATGTTGAACAAATTCAGAGAAGATAAATCCCTGGCCCGTTACGAGACAAAACGATTGACAAGAGATGGTAAGGTTCTGGATGTGGTGATCTGGGCTGCGTCCCATGAAAGTTTGAAAACAGACTCAGCGGAAAACTTTGTGATTTTAAGAAATATTACAGCAGAAAAAAGACTTGAGGCGAACAATCAAACCATTATGAGAATCTCGGCCCTTCTGCCGGAATATCCCGAGCTTGAAGACCTTATGAATTATATTTCAAAAGAGGTCAAAGGAATTTTAAACACCGAAGGTGCACTGGTTCTGTTATATGATGAAATTACAGACGAGTTGTTTTTCACTGGAGCCTCCTATGATAATTCAGATACGGAAAAAAGGGCAAAAACATTTCGTTTTCCTGCTGATTCCGTGCTGGCCGGGAAAATTATTAAAACAGGTGAATATGCCCTGGTAAACGATGGTGAAAAATTAATCAAAGATTATCCTGAAAGAGATCAAACACTGGGTTATCAAACACGAAGCCTTCTGGAAGTACCGATTAAAAGTGAGGACAGAATCATTGGAGTTCTCTGTGCCATTAACAAAAAGCAGAACCCGTTTGATTATAATGATATGGAACTTTTAACAATGATTGCTGGAACCGTTGCCATATCCATTGAAAATGCAAGATTTTCCGAAGCCGTCCGGGAGGCATACCGGGATGTGGCTTCCATGAACCGGGCCAAAGGCAAAGCCATCAACCACCTTTCCCATGAATTAAAAACGCCTGTTGCTGTCCTTAGCGGCTCTTTACAGATATTAAAGAAAAAATTGGAGTCTATATCCGGTTTAAACGTGAGTGCCACTTTAAACAGGATTGAAAGAAATCTGGGCAGGATTGTTGATATTCAGGATGAAGTGGCGGATATCATGGAGGACAAGACCTATTCAGCGCAGAAACTTTTATTGAAAATGTTTGAAACCTGCCAGGACGAGCTGGAAACACTTATTCAGCAAAGTCTTTCAACTGAGAAGCGTGAACATTCCATCAGCCAGTTGATTGATAAAAAATTTGGCCCCAGGTCAATCAATTACCGTTCTATTAATTTTTCTGAATATTCCAACCCTATCTCCGCTATAATTTTAAACAACAATACAAACATAAAAAGGGGAATA
>JAOZRF010000415.1 GCA_029940245.1 Desulfobacula sp. | reverse complement strand
TGGGCTTACAAGTTACCTTGCAAGCCCCTGAGTCTTTAGCTCAGGGGTTGTTGACAACACAGCTCCTGTGATAAGTTAGCGCCAATTTTATTTGGGTAGTAAATTTAATTTACTACCCAATATATTTTTATTTAAGAAATAAGCGCGTGTCGCTCCTGAACTGATTTGATGTCAGAACCTTCTTTCAGGTATAGTTTAATGCCGACGGGAGCTGCTGTAGCGGCTGCGCTTGTTGTGATGTAGGGAACGTTGTGACGGATAGCGGCTTTACGGATTTGGGAATCATCATGCTCGGATTTTGATCCGTGGGGGGTGTTGACCAAAAGTCCGATGGAGCCGTTTTTAATTTCATCAAGTATGTTAGGTCGTCCCTCATGAATTTTTAGGACGATTTCACATGGGATGTCATTTGCTCTTAAGAATTTTGCAGTACCCTCAGTGGCGCGGATGGCAAAATTAATGTTAATAAACTCCTGAGCGGCTCCCAATATGCTTTCCTTATCCCTTTCTGCAACAGTGATCAGCACGGTACCGGAAGTGGGTAGGGTTTGCTGCACTGCTTCTTGTGCTTTGAAAAAGGCTTGGGGGAATGAATCTGCTATGGCAAGAACTTCACCGGTGGATCGCATTTCAGGTCCCAGCAGCGGGTCAACTTCCGGAAACATATTAAATGGGAAGACTGCTTCTTTGACACCAAAATGGGAGTATTCCCTTTTTTTCAAATTCATATCTTCTAATTTTTTCCCAAGAGCCAATTCTGTCGCAATGCTGGCCATGGAAAACCCACAGACTTTTGAAACCAATGGAACCGTTCTGGATGCTCTCGGGTTGGCTTCTAAAATATAAACCTTGTCATCAAGACCAATGGCATATTGACTATTCAACAACCCCACAACACCAAATCGAATGGCTATTTTTCGTGTATATTCATTAATGATATCCATATTTTTTTCAGAAATCATTACCGGTGGAATCACACAGGCGGAATCACCCGAATGAATACCGGCAAATTCCACATGCTGCATAATGGAGGGGTCATATGCAGATGTACCGTCTGCTAATGCATCGGCCTCAGCTTCGATGGCATTTTCAAGAAAGCGGTCCACCAATATCGGCATTTTAGGACTGATTTCTTCTGCCTGTGTTACATAGTGTCGAAGTGATATTTCATCAAAAACGATTTCCATCCCCCTCCCCCCCAAAACATATGAGGGGCGGACAATAATCGGATATCCGATATCCGTAGCTATTTCAATGGCTTCTTCAGCGCTCCGGGCAATACCTGACGCTGGCATTGGGATGTCAAGCTCCGTCATTATATCACGAAAATGTTCCCGATCTTCTGCTAAATCAATGGTTTCCGGAGAGGTTCCGATAATATTAACACCCGCTTCTTTGAGCTCTTTGGCAATATTTAACGGTGTCTGTCCGCCAAATTGAATCAGGACGCCTTCTGGTTTTTCTTTTTCATAAATGCTGAGCACATCTTCTAAAGTTAGAGGCTCAAAGTAGAGTTTGTCTGAAGTGTCATAATCGGTGGAAACGGTTTCAGGATTGCAATTGATCATAATTGTTTCATAACCAGCATCTTTTAAAGTCAAGGCTGCATGAACACAACAGTAATCAAATTCGATTCCCTGGCCAATTCTGTATGGTCCACCACCCAAAACAATAATTTTTTTATTATCAGTGACAGAAACTTTATCTTCAGCATTATAAGTAGAGTAGTAATATGCAGCATCTTCAACACCACTTACGGGTACCGCATCCCAGGTTTGAACGAGCCCAAGGTCAAGCCTCATATCTCGAATTGATTTTTCGGGAATATTCAAAATTTGACCTAAATAACGATCTGAAAAACCGTCTTTTTTTGCTTGAATGAGCACTTTAGATGGGATTTCTTTTCCTTTGTAGGCGAGTACTTTTTTTTCTGTTTCAACAAGTTCCTTCATCTGCTCTAAGAACCACATTTTAATATGGGTGCGTTGGTGGAGTTCATCAAGATCTGCTCCTTTCCGCATTGCTTCATAAAGGATGTATTGACGTTCGCTGCTGGCTTCTATTAAAAGCCTCATAAGCTCGTCCAGGGTTTTCTCGTTGAAATCTTTTGCAAAACCGAGTCCGTGACGACTGTTTTCCAGGCTTCGGATCGCTTTATGAAACGCTTCTTTATAAGTTTTACCGATGCTCATTACTTCGCCTACAGCGCGCATTTGAGTGCCAAGTTTATCTTCAACACCTTTGAATTTTTCAAATGCCCATCTGGGGAATTTCACCACAACATAGTCACCACTCGGTGTGTATTTTTCCAGGGTTCCATCCCGCCAGTATGGAATCTCATCCATGGTTAACCCGCAAGCCAGTAGGGAGGAAATCAGAGCAATGGGAAATCCTGTGGCTTTAGATGCCAGTGCAGAGGATCTGGATGTTCTCGGGTTTATTTCAATCACCACTACCTTGCCGGTTTTTGGATTGTGCCCAAATTGAACATTGGTACCGCCGATAACGCCGATGGCATCCACAATATCATAGGAGTATTTTTGGAGTCGGTCTTGCAGTTCCTGGCTGATAGTCAACATCGGTGCAACACAAAACGAGTCGCCGGTATGAACGCCCATGGCATCCACATTTTCAATAAAACAAACTGTGACTTTTTGCCCTTTTGAATCTCGTACTACTTCAAGCTCAAGCTCTTCCCAGCCGATCACCGATTCTTCAACCAGGATCTGATGTATATGGCTGGCCTGGAGACCCCGCTGGGCAATGATTCTAAATTCTTCCATATTATAGACATGGCCGCCACCTGTACCGCCCATGGTGTATGCCGGTCTAATCACAAGAGGAAATCCCATATCTTCTGCAATTTCCACTGCTTCTTTCAGGGTGTGGGCTGCTTTGCTTTTCGGCATTTCAACACCCACCTGATCCATGGTTTCTTTAAAAGAAATACGATCTTCACCGCGCTTTATCACGTCTACCTGAACACCGATTACTTTTACATTGAATTTTTTAAGGATCCCTTCTTCATGGAGCAAAGAGGTCAGATTAAGACCGGTTTGACCACCCAAATTGGGTAAAATTGCATCTGGCCGCTCTTTTTCAATAATTTGTGTAATGGTTTTCACATTCAGCGGCTCAATATACG
>JAOZRF010000044.1 GCA_029940245.1 Desulfobacula sp. | reverse complement strand
CACTCTCATTCAGAGCAAGCACCTTAGGGGCGATGGTCTGCTTGCGGGCAAAGGCCAGCAATTGTCTGGTAATGTCTGCAGCACGTTGTGCTGCTGTATGGATTTCATTGAGATCCTCGAGCAGTTCCCCTTCTGGATCTGTTTCTTCAAGAGCCATTTCAGAAAAACCGCTGATCACACTGAGCGCATTATTGAAATCATAATTCCCATTTCTTGATAATAAAATAGTCTATTTTAATTCTTCAGTATTTTAACCCACAGACTTCTTAGACTATTCCAGTTAAATATAGAATAAAAAGCTTTATAGATTATTTGTGTTGGCGGCCAAAAACCCAGGCAACTTTGGGAATAAGGTAAAAAATTTTCCAGTACCGGCAAATTTTTCCCAATAGAGTTGAATGAAGTACTTGAAAAAGGCAAATGGCAGGTATTATTTTTACCATTCTGTTTGACCGTGTACATCGCTTTATCTGCCATACATATTAATTCTTCCGGATCACTTACATATTCAATATCACCATTATTAATAGTGCTTGCACCCAGACTTGCAGACACTGAGATCTTAATATCTTCATAAAAAAAGATATGGCCTTCAACTTTTTCTCTGATTCTTTCAGCAAATATAAGGGCTTCAGAGGCAGTAGTATCTGACATAAGAATGACAAACTCCTCACCCCCAAAACGAACCAGCACATCTTCACTGCGGCACAAACCCTTTAAAACAGAGGCCACCTCCTTGAGCAGCTTGTCGCCGGCAATATGACCATATGTATCATTAACAGCTTTAAAATCATCCAGATCAATAAAAATTGAAGAGAGCGGGGAACCATACCTTCGCGCTTTGGCAAATTCCTCCCCAAGCCTTATTTTCAGATACTTCTTATTATAGATTCCCGTCATGGCATCAATGAAATTAATCTTTTTCAATCTCTCTATTTCACATCGAAGGTTATTATTCTCAGTAATCAGCTCTCTATTCTTTTCAGCAACATTCTTATCGATTCTACCCATTTGATTAAAAAAAGAAAATTCCCGGTCAAACAACCTGTCCGATTCCACCGCAGATGAGATTAGTTCTCCGATATGTTTCATGCAGCATCTACTCCTTCAAAGATATTTTTTTAATTACATTTAGTATATTCATGATAAAGCAAAATTCATGCCGCCTTATGCATATATATTTATCCAAACCTTTGAATAATGTTGATTTTTAAGATTAGTTTTGCCTGATATTTTTCAAATGTGATTTTCATAGATCTTCTGTGTGTGGCCCAGGAGGCGCAGGGCACTATTCTCTATCGGGCTGTGCCAGTATTTCACGATGCGATTGGCAATATGCTCAATATTTCTGGTTGTCATTTTTTTTCGATTGAATGGAATAAAAGGAGTTTTCTTTTAAATTGATTCTCGAACTGCAGGATCATTAAAGATAAAACCGAAATAATCGACTTCGAGAGAAAGAATACTCTTCAAATTTTTGTTGATCTGTTCGGAAAGTTTAATTTCATCGGGATGTTCTCCCATGTTGAATATCAACCGGGGGCGGTATTTGCGGCACATTTCCGTTACCATTTTCCCAGCCTCATGATCAATGGCGGCAATCCGGGACTATAGCTCTCCGATATTTGTCTGTTTATCAATTTTATATATGGAATGAAGCATCTGGCTGATATAGTGATTTTTAGTGAAGTTTCCCGCAATGATGCGTAACATGAGATGTTTTAAAAAAGTCATCATATTCATGATGGCGGGATGCTCAGGTGTAATGAGAGGTGAAGTGGTCAGGGTTGATCCTGGCGGGCTGGCACTGCATTTTACTGAGATTGATGCCGATAGCTTTTACCACCTGAAAAATATTATATACTATAATTCAAAAAACCCTGATCTGATAGATCTTGAACTTATTGACAGCTAATCCCTCTCCCATGGTACACATATTGCAGACTTTTCGACAGGTAGTTTCTTTGAATCCGTTTCAGCATAAGACAGATTTGCGAGACGGGTAAAAAAGAAAAAAATAAATTTAATAAACTTCCTGAGACAAGCATTTACAATGGAACTGCATCAGATCATATTGAACAACAAAACTGTGTCTGTACCGAAAAGAGAACCCTCAGCCCCAAAGGGCCTTTTTTCAAAGATTCTGCACAAAAAAGTTAAAAGCCCGGATATCACAGGAACTTTAGTAAAATCAGAAGATACAGCATCTGTTGCAATCGGGACCATTACCCGGGATATGCCCACAGTCTCGCATCTGCTTGTAAAACACCCAAAGTATAAAAAGAATTGCTGGCACATCATCCACGCGGAAATAAACCAAAACAAACCGTTTATCAAAATCAAAGCCGGCGAAACAATTTATATAGATCCTGCAACCAGTGAGATCACCTGGGGCAAAAAGCAGGTTCTCAAACCGTCTCTGGTTGCAGGGGATCAGAATCCAGACCATCTTGATAAGCCTGATGAAATCCTTTCGACGCGACTCATTGATGCCGTAAAACAGTATATCGGAACTTCCCACAAAAAAATCGACTGTTATGAACTTGTGGTCAACGGTATAAAATCCCTTGGATACAGGTACTATGGACAGGAGGGTATCAAAAACAGTCTGATGAAAATGGCTGTCCATGACAGGCTGCCGGTCAATGCGTATTTGACCGGAGAAGGCCTGACTGAAAAAACAGGGAAAATAGTAGTTTCAAAATCATATGAAAACATTGACAATCCCGCAAAGATTGCCAGAAAATTCATTCATGAGATAAAGCCCCTTGTCAAGGAGGGCAGCATACTTTCATTTTCAATGCTGACAAAGGGCCATACAGGTATTATTTCAAAACGAAAAAATCAATGGACATTTATCAATTCGGGCTTTATGGATAATTCCGTGGGAAAAAACGTCAATATCAATGAGGTAGGAGAAGAATTTTTGACGGATGAAATCAAAAACTGGTTTACTCTGGCAAAAAAACAGAGGGAACCTCTGAAGATCACCATCGGTACACTTGATAAAAAGAAACTGGAAATGTTTATATAAAGCGGCTGTCTATTAAAATGACTTGCCTATTACAGACAAAAAGAACTGTGTCATTTTTTTGACAGATTGGATTTTTTTCATAATCATCAATCCCCAGCCATGATCCTTGAATCTGTCACGATCACCTTTTTTTTACAGGGCCAACACCGAAGGGAGTATTTCTGCTTTTGCCTTCCCTTCGAGAACTGCATTATTTCCTGCTATAGGATACTGAACTGGATAATCTGAATCAACAAGGACAACCTGTTTTGCCAGCATTTTTTTTGCGTTGACCACAATAGGGGCCATCAGGTTCGCCGTCACCTTGAACGAATCAGAACGGATCGTCACAACAGATAACAAAACAGCTTCCTCAGGCGATCCGATTTCAAGTAATTTTACTTCAGCGTCAGGTATTACCGGCTCGTAATCCGGTTTTACGACAAGAGAATTGATGACGACAAAAGCCACCGAACCATCTTCAACTGACTGAAGCCACCAAAAGGGAATCTTTTCACTCTGAATTAAAAGCTCATATCTTTTCAAGTGTTCAAAACCCAACATCCCCCCCTTCATCCGGATAACCTTGGATTCATCAATATTTATATCTCCAAAACGGGTGGTAGAAATCTTCACTCAACTTCCTCCTTAGGGTTTTTCAACCTGTTCCATACATTGGACAGGTTCTTTCCGATTGAATCATCATATCCTGCCGCCAGGATATTCTGTTGCTTAATCATTTGATAAACTTCCTCGCGGTGAACAGTTATGTCTGGAGGGGCATCTATCCCAACCCTTATCTGCCTTCCCTTTGCATCTAAGATGGTAATCTTGATCTTGTTTCCTATTCTTATTGTTTCGCCTAATTTTCTTGTAAGGATCAACATTTCATTTATCTAAGAAAATCGAGTATTGTTAAATTTCCTATCTTTGATGCCGTTGCATACGATGCCTTCAAAGCGGTTTCCTTCATGGCAAACATGGTTATAATTTCAGACATATCTGCATCTTCTGTATCAGAAAGCAGTTTGGTTAAATTAAAACCCAGATCGGTCAGGTTGTTCTTTGCTATCTCCAGCCTGTTCATCCTGGTGCCGCATCTGGAAATATTTTTCGATATCTGATCGGATGCCGCCTTAAGATCGTCTATACAGGATGCAATGGTATCCGGTTCGTTATTCTCCAGCGCTGTCTTCAAATCATTGAGGGCCCCGAATACATCAACACTACCATCCCCCTTGTCCGTAAATGCTGCTTCACCGGAAATGGAGTAAGCAAAGGAGGTTCCTTCGCCAATATTAACGGACATTTCCTCGCAGTTACCGTTGTAATAGCCTGACGCAAAAGCCTGGACGTAAAAGATGTCGTCAGTTGTCAGGTCAGCCGCACCATTATCTGTAAAGGTCAAATCCATGCCGTCACCAATTGTAATAGTTCCGCCATCCAGATCATTTTTTTCAGCACCCCAGGTCTTCCCGCCATCATCAGAAACTTTATATGTCGCAGCAGCTAATTCTCCGCCTGTAACAATCTTTACCACATAAGTCTTGTTCACACTGCCTGTATATGTGCCACTGGATGTCACACTACCGTCAAAAGTATTTCCTCCAGCCGCAGCTGCCGTTCCTATGGCGACAGACCCTTCTGAAGATGAAAAAGGATCTATGTCCATTTTTGTCCCTGAAAAGAGATACCTTCCCCCATACTTTGAGTTAGCAAGGGTAAGCATTTCATCTATAAGCTGCTGCACTGCCCCTGCTTCCGAACTTCGCACCTCGGCAGACGAGGTCGCTGTTGACTGGGCAATAGCCACTACCCTGGCATCTGCCAGAAGGTCGCCCGCAGCCGACAATTTTGATTCGGTAATCGTGAGCCATGATTCACAACCATCCATATTCCGGGTGTATTGTTCAACTGAGTCCCTGGATTTTCGTAAGTTAAGCACTTTGTTCATACCAATAGGATCATCCGACGGCCTGTTAATTTCCTTTAGTGAAGCAATTTTTTCAGCAAGTTTATTATAACTGTCCTGAGACTTAAACATGTTCTCTGTTATTGTATTAAACTTCATGTTTTCCGATACACGCATTACCATAAGACCACCTCTCTTCAGGGCTGCTGGTTCTCTGACCCCTGATCTTGTCTACTGCACCAGATTCATCAGGGTAGCTATCAATTCATCTGCGGCACTGAAAAATTTGGCCGCCGCGTTATAACCGGTCTGATATTTGATAAGGTTCATCATCTCTTCATCAATCGACACCCCTGAAATCTCCTCTCTTTTGTTCGTCAACTGGCTCGTTAGATTTGTATGGCGATCAAAATCCCTGTCGGCATCTATAACATCCTGACCGATTTGCCCCACAATAGAAGCATAGTAACTATTAAAGCTCGAATGACCATCATTCATAAGAAGCTCATCCTTAATCGCTCCTATCCGGCCGGCATTGCCACCATCGCCATTAACCGTCTCTGAGGCTGCTATTTTATTTATATCGGCTATGATAGCGGCACTAATTTCAATATTTTTAGCCTCTGTTTTTGTCGCATCAAAAAAATCTTCCCCCGGATTTTGACTCGTATCATAACCCAGTTGATGCTGGTCGTTTATCTTATCTACTATTTCCGAAGCCAGAGTATTTAGGTCACTCAAATAGCCCTCTACAGTGCTATCGCGAATTTCCAGTGAACCCGCCAATCTTCCATTAGTTATAACACTATTGATCACTTCTTTGTCGGGATCATCTTTAAAGACAACGTCATAAAAGGAAGGATTGGATGCATGGTTCTTTGTCACGACATCAAGTTCCCATTTCTGGTCGCCTTCCACCAGCGGCATGCCATTGGACAAAAAGACGCTTATTGAACCATTTGAATTCTCAATATAATGGAAATCGACAATCCCAGCCAGCTCTGATAGAAGATTTGCTCTTTCGTCTTTGAGACTATTCAGACCAGACTCACTCGCACCTTTTATTTCAGTATGCGAAATTCCGGCGTTTATATCAGCTATATCCGAGGCATAGTTGTTGATCTGGTCCACCAGAAACGGTATCTGTGTATTTACGTCATTCTGGACGGAAAAAAGCTCATTGCTATATGAATGAAACATGGAAGTCAGACTCTGGGAAACGGAAACCAGCGCCTGCTTTTCAGCTTGTCCAGAAGGATTTGCCGACAAATCCTCCCAGGCACTCCAGAATTTATTCAATAACTCATTAATGCCGCCGCCGTCGGTTTCATTAAAGGTCATTTCAATCCTGTCCAGTTCGTCCCTTCTTGCTTCACCATACCCCAGATTATGCATCTGCTCATTGATCTGAGCCCCGAGAAACTTATCATAAACCCGTTCTATCTTTGATATCTCAACACTTGGATTCAAAGCACCGAATACCGGCCGCTGCCTCGTATATCCGGAGGTATTTGCATTGGCAATATTGGTTCCAGTGAGATTGATTGCAGTTTGATGGCTCAACAAAGCACCTCTCGCTATATTCAATGCATCGATACCTGACATTTAACTATCCTTCCCTGCTTACAATTTTTCCATTCAAATGGTTTTCTTTTAATTTTCCAGTGCTCAGGTATGTTACGCCGGGAGAAATAATCTGCCCGAGAAAATCGATGGATTTCCGCACATAAAAAAGAGAAGAAACAAGCAAAGCCTTGTTTCTTTTACTCAATTCATTGACGTTCATCAAAAGGGAACAAAGGGTTAATCGGCATTCCTCCAGTTCCTTTTTCTGACTGTCATCTCCATGCAGCAGCAACGTTGAAAGCCTTATATCCCTTCCGTCAAGATTGAGGGCGCTGATGATCTTCTCTAACAATTTTGTCCTTACCTCTTTCACCATCTTCGCCTTCAGAATACAGGTTTCTTTTCTATAATTATTTTCATATATTTCATTCACTGAAGATCCTGCCAGGATTTCTTTTTCATACAGGAGAGAGTCGTGAAGCTTCCGGTAGACTTCGATCTCTTTTCTCAGGACTGAAACAAGAGAATCATAAAGGGAATGTAATTCGTTATTCATTGAATCAAACCACTATATCCAGAAGTGATTCGCTCATCATCTTTTCGGCAATCTTTTCTCCGCTCACATTGTATTTCCCCGTTGCTATCTGATCTTTCAATGCCTGAACCTTTTCTTCTCGAATATCGGGGAGTTTTTCAATAACTTTCTCTGCCAGCTGAATATCCCTTGCCGTTGAGGATAAACTGACTTTATCTTCTGGAACCACGCTGTTAGCTGCCTGCTCCTCAGACTCGGAACCTACTTTGCCCTCATTTATCTTATACATTGAAATAAGCTCGTTTGTGGAATTTCCAGTTTCAGAAATTTTCATCTATAATACCTTTCTTTATATTCACCTCAGTTTAAAAGGATATCGGCAAGTTTACAACAAAACTTTAGCAAGTGCCCAGACTAATCCTTGGACCTAAGATCCGCCAAGCCGGCGTAAAAGGATTTCCTGAAGACCTATGCCTCCCTTTTTTGTTGCAAGATCTTGTGCTACCTTCTGGTCAACCATTGTAGCATAAATATCCTTGCCTGGAAAATTATTAAGCCCGCTTTTAGGAATCGTGTTCCGCATGGTCTTCATCATATAATTAATGAAGATGGCTTCAAAATCAGCACATGCTTTTTTAAGCTTTTCTTCACTGGACCCCGGCTGCACTCCCTCAGGCCGGCCCGTTTCTTTATCCTTAAAGACCACCCCTGTTGTTAATCCGTTTAAATTTATTCCTTCCATCCCCGACCTCCTATCCCTGACTCTACATTACCTTCAAATCTGCCTGAAGCGCCCCTGCAGATTTGATTGTCTGCAATATGGTTATCAGATCCCCCGGCGTAACACCTATGGCGTTAAGCGCTTTTACTACGTCCTGAATACTAACCCCCTTTGGTACAACCACCAGACGATTCTTTTCTTCTTGAACACCAATCGTTGTTTCAGTTGTCACAACAGTCTGTCCCCCGGGAGCGACTATTGTGCCGCCCCCTGCATCGACCGGAGCACTACCGGCAGGAGGAGCAGGGGCAAATGGGGATGGTTGAGATACACTCTTTTTATCCTTTATCTGGATGAACAAATTTCCATGGGCCACAGCGACTGTGGATATCCTTACATTTTCTCCCATAACAATCGTACCGGTCTTCTCATCTATTATCACAACTGCAGGGGAATCAACCGTAACATTAATATTTTCAACAATCGAAACAAGCTTTACTAAACTCCCTTTAAAAGACTCGTTTATATTCACTGAAATAGTAGATGAATCAACAAGTTTAGCTTCCACCCCCTCCATCGTACCATTTATGGCAGCCGCCATCCCTGTTGCGGTCGTAAAATCTGATCTATAAAGATTTATGGCAAATGATTTTCTGTTTTCAAAATTGTACACAAGTTCCCTCTCGACAAAGGCACCATTTGTAACCCGGCCACAAGTCGGGTGATTTTTAGAAACATTTGCACCGCTGCCGCCGGCGGAGAAACCTCCGATAGATACCGCACCCTGCGCCACAGCATAGATCCTGCCGTCCGCCCCTCTAAGCGGAGTCATAAGAAGAGCACCTCCCAGCAGGCTCTTTGCATCACCGATAGAGGAGACCGCAACGTCTATTCTCGACCCTGTCTTGGCAAATGGAGGTAACTCAGCCGTAACCATAACTGATGCCACATTATCTGAACTCAAATTTTTTCTGGACTCTTCCTTCATCGCAAGTCCCTGTCTGCTCAACATATTGGCAAGGGTTTCCTTTGTGAATCCGTTTTTAATATTATCACCCGTCCCAGCCAGACCAACAACCAGACCATAGCCGATCAACTGGTTATCCCTAACCCCCCCGATACTGGCAATATCTTTGATGCGGGCGGCGCAGGCATGAGACGTAATACTAAAACCAATTACAACAGAAATTACAACAAACGTAAAAATTTTTGCTGTCTTCATAGAAACATCCTTTACTCGATTATCAAAATGGCCAGGTCCAATCCACAATGCGCGTCAGCCAGCCCGGTCTCATCTTGTCATTAACTACACCATTGCCCGTATAAATAATCCTTGCATCGGCAATGTACTGTGATGATATGATATTATCTGAGGTAACATCCTCAGGTCTGATAATACCGGAAATAATAATATACTGATCTTCAGCATTCACTGTCAATTGTCGTTTCCCCTCTATTGCAAGATTCCCATTATCCATAATTTTGACAACCCTTGCCGTTATCTTCGCATTCAATACACCATCTCGACTCGTTTTGCCCTTACCCGTGAGACTGTTCTTGGACAAACCCCCAACCTGTATCAAGGGTGAAAGCCCTCCCGTCGCAATATCCCCATTTGTAAGATCTTTATTACGTCTGCCGATAGACTTTTCTACGCCTAAAAAACTTGATACTTCAGCAAGCGTAGAGGTGTTTTTACTGGTGGCTGTATCCGCAGAATTATTGCCCGAGGAATACTCATCTATGACGATTGTAATGATATCATTGACATGTCTTGCTTTATTATCGGTAAAGAGTGAATTTTTCGCATTCTCGCCGGGCCAGATGGATCCCACGGGCGGAGGCGGAGATATTTCCTGCTTTGGAACCGGAACAGGTTCATTTCTTTTTACCATATTAAGATTTGAAGAACACCCGGCAATGACGAACAGAAAAATGACACCCACCAGGATTGAATGGATTAATCTTGTGGTTAACAATGTTTTATTTTGCATATTGTTCTCCTGTAATCATGGTTAATCGGCATTTTTTTGACACTGGTTATAACTCCATTTTCACCAGAGAATTGCCCATCACCCTGACATAAATCAACTTTTTAGATGACACATTCCTGACCTTTATCAAATCCCCGCGCATTCCATCCTGCTCTGACAGTCCGATGGTCGTGATGCTCATCAAGCCGTTATTAAGAATAATTCTTACCGGCTTCCCTCTCTTTACCATCGGTATGATCCTAACCATATTCCTATTTATTTGGGTATTTGATTTGACACTGGTGCGAAGTTTCATACCCACAACATCATCCAGGCTTGAAATGATCTTTGCGGGCGTGCGGTTAAACCACCTTTTGACCAATTTCACATCATCCCCGTCAATCTTGATATTTCTAGAGAGAGACTTTGTACTTATCACAATATCCATCAATACTTCTAATCCTGTCTTAACAGTTTTTTGCTTTAAAAATATATCATTTTCATAAAACTTGACTGTAAAAGAAGAATTACCAATAAAATCCATATTACTTTTACTCATGACCCGGCAGGTAATCTTATTTCCCGGCACACTCAAATCCGACACCTTGTCAAAAAACTCCACCCGCACCGAGCCTTTCTGCCAGGGCATGTTCTTTTCGATATAAGCCTTTACAACAGCCTTTATCGTCCCTCCTTTTATCACTGCTGCAGAAACCATGCACAGATGACCACTGAAAAGAAACAGGAAAATAACAACCGCAATTGAGCGTATCATTTTAAAGACTTCATCCGGCACCTTCACCTTAAATACCTCCCTCATTACCTCTTGAGGTTGTTTGCCATCTGCAGCATGTCATCTGCCGTTTGAATGGCTTTTGAATTTATCTCGTATGCTCTCTGGCCCACAATCATCCTGACCATTTCATCCACAACATTTACATTTGACATCTCTAAAAACCGTTGTGAAATGGTGCCTAATCCCTCTTCTCCTGGATTCCCGGCAGTGGCATCACCAGAGGATTCTGTCCTGCCATAAAGATTTCTCCCAAGGCTGGTAAGTCCTGCAGGGTTGATAAAATTGGCAAGTTCCATTCTGCCGGTTGCCAGGGGGTCGCCATTTGCGTCGGATGCTGTCCATGTCCCTCCACTGTCAATCGTAAAACCAACCGTATCATTAGGTATAGTCAATTCAGGTACCAATTTAAGCCCTTCGGAATTACACACGGCTCCATCGCTATCAAGCTTGAAGTTGCCGGCCCGTGTGTAAACCGTACTCCCATCATTATCAACCTGGAAAAAACCATTCCCCTCAATAGCCATGTCAAATTCATTATCCGTCCGCATATAATCACCCTGGCTAAACATTTTTTGAATAGCCACAGGTTTTACACCCATGCCGATTTCTATCCCCACGGGTAGCTGCCCGCCACCAGTTGTTTCTGCTCCAGACTTCGAATATACCTGATACATGAGATCCTGGAAATCAGCCCTTGCCTTTTTAAATCCCGCTGTATTGACATTGGCCAGGTTGTTCGCAACAACGTCCTGACTTATCTGTTGCGCTTCCATGCCGGTTGCAGCCGTCCATAAAGCCCTTATCATATTAATCCTCCTTCCATTCAAACCTCATCGAGTGGTTGATTATTTGACTATTTGACAATCTTAGTCATTACAGATTCCCAATGCGGTTTGTTGACATTTTGTTCTGTTCGGATATGGTCTGCATCACTTTCTGGTACGATTCAAAGGTACGCTGTATATTGATCATTTCAACCATTTCTCTTATAGGCTGGACATTGGAAAGCTCAAGGTATCCGGATTGAATTTGTGATTCCTCTTCCTTTTTTGTACCCGCAAGATTATCAGGATCACGATACAGACCCTTATTAAGCTTAACAAGAGCAGATGGTTTGTCAAAGCTCACGATCTTCAATGCATCGGTCTCATTGCCATCCACACTTATTACGCCACCTTGGCTTATCTGGATGTCGTTCCCGGCAATGATAATTTTTCCCTGTTTGCCAATGACAGAATCTCCGGCATGTGTAACCAGCGTTCCGTCCTCATTGAGCGTAAACCTTCCATCTTTTGTATAGGCAACACCGTCTTTTGTCTGAACAGCAAAAAATCCCTTCCCGTTTATTGCCAGATCCAGGACATTATCGGTTTTTTGCAGAATTCCCTG
>JAOZRF010000414.1 GCA_029940245.1 Desulfobacula sp. | reverse complement strand
ATATCCCATGAGTTCAAAGGTTCCCCTGATGGGAATATAAAACTGCCGGATAAAAATATTTGCACAGGTAAGAATGATCATGCCGACAAGAAATACACCCCCGGTAAGCGTGAGCAGCTTATTTAAAAATTTATTAATTCTCATTAAAAGATCCATGTGGAGTCTCCGAAATCCGGGGACAGGGTTAAAACCTGTCCCCGGTTAAATAAAATAAACAAGGATTATTGGGCAAAGGCTTTAATATCACTGATAATCGCTTCTGCTGGAAGACCCTTTTCATTGGCTCCCTTAATCCATTTTTCCGTTATGAAATCAAGCTTGCCATCCCATTTTGCTTTTTCACCAGCAGAAAGGGAGATAAACTCAACATTATTGGCCTCTTTTGACCAGGCAATGGATTTTTTAATCTGATCATCCATGTAGGTTCCGGTCCAGAGAGACTGCTCAACTTTCAGATCCATCATGACTTTTTGTACATCCGCAGGAAGGGCATTGAATTTAGCTTTATTCATTACAACGGCAAAGGGATAGAGGACTGTTTCAGTCATGGTGACATATTTGCAGTTTTCAGCAAATTTAAAGTCTTTCATGACTTCCAGAGAAGAGAAAAGACCTTTTACAGTGCCTTTCTGCAATGCTTCAACCGTTGCAGGCATCGGCATTCCCACAGGATTGGCACCCCAGGCTTTCAGAATCTGGGCCGCACCTCCTGAAGCTCTTAAATCAAGGCCTTTGATATCATCCAGAGTTCTAACCGGAACCTTTGACATCAAATTTCCAGGGGCATTGTTAAACATGGTCAGAACCACGACATCTTTAAACGCTTCCGGTTTATATTTTTCATAGATCGTTAAAAGAGTAATACTGCCTGTTTTGGCATCTTTTATTCCCAGAGGAAGACTTGTGGCATTGGTGACAATGAACCTGCCCGGTTGATAGGCCATGCAGATATTTCCAATATCGGCCTGTCCCGCAATAACACCATCCATCATTCCTTTTGCACCCAGAAGGGTTCCACCCGGGAATGTATTGATCTTAACCTGGCCGTTGGTACGTTTTTCAACTTCAACTTTCCATCTTTCCATTTGAACACAGGGGAATGTGGGTGCAGGGGGAAAGTTGGCATAATTGAGTTTAACAGTGCCTGCCGTTACAGGCGTTTGAAAGACAATCAGGCAGGTGACGATAGCAAATAAAAAAAGCGTTGCAGAAAAAATTGATCGTTTTACCATGGCATTAACCTCCATTTATGAGCAATAATTTGCTCTGTTTAACTCAACTTTCACCCCACTCAATATGGCAACTTACGAAAGTTGAGTGATTAATATAAACAACAACTTATTTTTAGCTATTGTTTCTTCTTATTTTTTTCCTTTAAAGCCGCCAGCACTTTTTCAGGTGTAATGGGAAGATCTTTAATTCTAACACCAACAGCATCATAAATCGCATTTGCAACAGCCGGGGCTGTGGGGACACATCCTGGCTCGCCAATTCCTTTGGCACCAAAAGGTCCCTCCTTATCAGGAGTTTCCAGAATAGGTGCTTTAATCTTTACGGCATCCTTGGCTGTAAACAATTTATAGTCCCTGAAATTGGCATTCATGTTTTCTCCGTTTTTATGCACGACTTCTTCCGTCAGGGCATAGCCAAGACCCATGACCACACCGCCGTATACCTGACCCTCAAGGAGCAATGGATTGATGGCCTGGCCAACATCATGGGCTGCCACATATTCAAGCACCTCTACCTTGCCTGTTTCTTCATCCACCTTGACTTTTACCCCGTGAACACCAAAGGTATAGGTCATGGACATATTTCCCTTGAAGTCTTTGCCCAGGTTTTCATTGTCAGGATCATAAAAATGATCGGCCATAAACATGGTTCCACCGGGTGAAAAATGCGCTTTTCTTAATAGTTTATCAATGGCAATACTTTTTGATGCTTCGCACCTCTCCGAGCCCGGGTCATTCGGAACAAACATCAGCCGGTTCTTCATGACAAGGGTTTCAGGTTCAGTATCCAGTATTTTTGCACCGAATTCCAGTAATTTCTGCTTTATTTTTTTTGCCGCTCCCAGGGCTGCATTACCGGCCACAAAAGTACTCCGGCTTGCATGGGCGCCCACATCCCAGGGACAGACATCCGTATCAGTATGGACCACATTGATGTCTTCACAAAGAAGCCCCAGTTCCTCTGCCACGATCTGGGCAGTGATATTGTCAAGCCCCTGGCCCATGTCCGTGCCGCCCGTGAACACATGGACCTTGCCATAGTCGTCCATTTTTATAATGGCACCGCATCCATCAGATTTATAAATCCTGGCTCCGCCGCCGACATGGATCAGGGATGCGACCCCTATCCCGACTCCTTTTTCCATTGATTTTTCTTTTCTTAATTCTTTTTCAACAGCATCCAGGCACAGGTCATGGCCGCAGGATGTTATTTTGAAATTTTGGGGAGTTATGTCGTTTGGACAATTTTGATTAATCCTTCGAAATTCAATGGGATCTATTCCGGCTTTTCGGGCCAGCATGTCCATACTGCTTTCAATGGCAAAGGTGGCCTGGGGGTTGCCATATCCCCTCATGGCCTGGGAATAGGTATTGTTGGTATAAACACACTTTGCACCATACCTTACATTTTTTACCCGGTAAAGGGAGGTAATGGGCATCATCATGACGGAGGGTGTGGTAGCCCCCCAGGAGGTGTGTGCACCATTATCCAGGATCATTTTGATGTCCCGGAACAATAGTTTTCCGTCTTTGTCACAGCCCTGGCTGATATCCATGATGGCCGGTTGCCGGGTTGAGGTTGCCTTGAATTCTTCCACCCTGTCAAAGGTGAGTTTAACGGGCTTCCGGCATTTGTGGGCCAGTAGGATGGCGATATGTTCGTAGGCATAGGTATCCAGCTTGCTGCCAAACCCGCCGCCAATAATGGGTTTTATGACCCTTGCCCGTTTGTTTTCAAGCCCCATGGCTTTCAGTGCTTCTAAAAAATCCTTTTGCGCCAGGGAAGGAATCTGGGTATTGGAATAGATGGTCAAGTTTTCCGCTGCGTCAAATGCGGCCACAGCCCCGCTGGTACCCATACAGCAATGGGTAACCCAGGTTGTGGTAAATCTGTCCTCAACCACAAAAGCGGCTTCTTTTTGAGCTTTT
>JAOZRF010000413.1 GCA_029940245.1 Desulfobacula sp. | reverse complement strand
CGGTTTCGGTCATAAAAATATCCTGGACCACCAGAAAATCAAGGGCTTTAATGCATTTTTCCACATGGGCAATATCCGGATCAGAGACAAGGGGATTTTCTCCCATGATGTACATGGATTTAATTCGGCCGTCTGCTGCTGCAGGGATCATTTCTGTGGCTGTCAGCCCTGGCTTGTCTGACAGGTTCTGTGCGCTCCAGGCAGTTTCCATTTTGGTTTTGATACTGGGGTCCATTACGGCCTGGTACCCGGTAAATACATTGGGTAGGCCGCCCATATCGCATGCGCCCTGTACATTATTCTGGCCCCTTAAAGGATTAACTCCCCCGCCTTCAACGCCTAAGTTGCCGCACAGCATGGCAAGATTTGCAAGGGCTTTTACATTGTCTGTACCTGAAGTGTGCTGGGTGATTCCCATGCAGTAAAGAATGCTTCCAGGGTCAGCCATGCCATAGAGCCTTGCTGCTTCAATCAGGTCCTCTTTCTTAATTCCCGTGATGGATTCAACATAATCCGGTGTGAATTTTTCAATGGATTTTTCAAGCCTGTCAAAATGGACGGTTCTTGTTTCTACAAAGGATGAATCATATAATTTTTCTTTTATAATAATGTTCATCAGGCCGTTTATACATGCCACATTGGTACCGGGCGTGAGCCTGAGCCATTTTTCGGCAAATTGTGTCAGTTTGATTCTTCGGGGGTCAATAACGATCAGCCGGGCGCCATGGAATTTAACGGCCCGTTTAATATAAGATGAAATGACTGGATGATTTTCCGTTGTATTGGATCCAATAACAAGAATCACTTTTGCTCGTTCAATGTCGGCAATGGGGTTTGTCATTGAACCGTTTCCAAATGCCGCAGCCAGACCGGCTACTGTTGAGGAATGTCACAGACGGGCGCAATGATCAATATTATTGGTTTTCAAGACCGCACGGGTGAATTTCTGGGAAATATAATTGTCCTCGTTGGTCATCCGGGCCGAGGTCAGAACTCCTATGCTGTCTGAACCGTGTTTTTTTTGAATTTGAGTAAATTTTGCAGCAACAAGAGCCAATGCCTCATCCCAGGAAGCTTTCCGAAATTCCCCTTTTTCCTTGATCAAAGGGGTTGTTAATCGCTCTTCTGAAGCAATAAAATCATATCCGAACCGTCCTTTTACACAAAGACTGCCATTATTTGGGGCAGAATTAAACCCCGTTATTTTCTGGACAACATTGTCCTTTATGTGCAGATTCATCTGGCATCCGACACCGCAGTAACTACAGGTCGTTTTGACTTTTTCAAGTTCTCCATATCTGGGTTTGTCAAGCGCATCCTTTGGATAAAGCGCGCCCACTGGACAGGCCTGGATACATTCTCCGCAGAATACACAGTCAGAATCTTTTAAAGGCCTGTCGCCGGCAGTGATCACCTTGGCCGCAGCACCTCTGTAACCTAAGTCAATGGCGTTATTTACCTGGATGTCGTTGCAGGCCTGCACACACCTTCCACACAATATGCATTTGGAAAAATCCCGGATAATAAATGGGTTAACATTTTCCAGGGGGTATCTTGCCCTGGATGCTTCAAACTGGGTTCCGGGAACTTTATAGCGATAGGCCAGTTGTTGAAGGACACAGTCTCCTGTGGCCGGGCAGAGAAGACAGTCATGATGTCCGGAAGACAGCAATAAAGAGATGGTCAATTTACGGGACTTAACAACTTCCGGTGATTCTGTCTGGATATCCATTCCATCCATAGCCGGGGCTGCACAGGATGCAACAAGGGAACGGGCTCCTTTTACCTCTACCATACATATTCTACAGGCACCGGTTGGCGTTGTTTCTTTTAAATGGCACAAAGTCGGAATAAAAATGCCATTTCTTTTTGCAACATCCAGAATCGTATCTTTTGAACGCAAAGGAAATGGGTTTCCATTAATAATTATGGTTTTTTCGTTTTTCATAATAGTTCCTAAACAATGGTATATTGTTTTTATTTTTTGCTGCTTTTGACAGTTTAAAAATTAAGCCAACGGTTTTTAATAGCCGTCCTTAAAAATATCTGCAGCGGATTTTATATCTTCTGGACTGAAGATAAACAGACATTTGCCGCCAGAGTCAGACACAGACCCGTAAACATAATTAATATTAATCTGTTCTTGACCAAATTTCTTGGTAATTTTTGTAAATTCACCGGGTTTGTTTGTAATATCAATGGTGACGACTTCTTTTGAGTCAAACAGGTAATCATTTTCTTTTAAAAGATCCATGGCTTTTTCAGGGTTGTCAACAATGAGCCGGATCAGGGCAAATTCTGCAGAGTCTCTTCGCATGGAACTGTAGCTGGCATAAGATGCAAGTCTTTTTAAGGATTTGCCCCGGGCTTCAAAAAGGTTCTGGACATAGGCAGAAGCATCCTGGATGGTGATGGCATCAATATTAATATTGGCCCCGGCTAAAAGTTCAGTTAATTTTCCAAGTTCTCCAGGTGCATTTTTAAGAAAAAGAGATATTTCTATTCTGATCATGCTGCCTCCTTATAAATTTAAAAGATAGTGAGATTTGAATAATTAGAAATACAATTGTTTTGGTCTGCTTGTCTCATACTCCACTCTTAGTTTAAATACTCTTATTTGCAAAATTCACGCCTTCATCAAATGCCTTCATATTCAGTGGAATAATTTTAGCTTTGGCTGCAAATTCTTTTTTTATGCAGTCTTTTAAAAGATCCAGGTCAACCAGTTTGCTTTTTGCGGCAAAGGCGGCCAGGGCAACAATATTGGAAGCCCTTATATTGCCGGCTTTTATGGCAATCTCATTGATGGGCACCACAAGCTGTGTAATATCCTTTCGATCGCTTGTGATGGGAATCAGGGAGCTGTTGATGAATACAATTCCCCCGGGTTTGATATCATTGACAAATTTTTCCAGTGAGGGCAGGTTCATTGCCACAAGATGGGTGGGGTTTTTAATGATGGGAGAGCCGATGAGCTTGTCGCTGATGACAACTGTGCAATAGGCTGTTCCTCCGCGCATCTCCGGCCCGTAGGAGGGTACCCAGGCAACAAAGGAACCCTGTTTCATTGCCGCATAAGCCATAAGCTTGGCACTTAATAAGATTCCCTGGCCTCCAAATCCTGCAAATTTTATTTCTGTTTGCATTGGTTTCTCCAAAAA
>JAOZRF010000043.1 GCA_029940245.1 Desulfobacula sp. | reverse complement strand
GCTCCCAGTTGCTGCCATCCGGAGGATTGTTGTCATGGTTGTGGTCTTTATGGTGAACTGTTAGCTCGCGCAGACGTTTGCCGCTAAATTCTCGACCACAATGGCCGCAAATCCAGGGGAAAAGCTTGAGCGCTTTCTCCCGATAAGTATTCTCCCGATCTTTCTGAAAGCGGAGTGCCTCTGAAACAGTCAGTTTGCCATTGTTGTTGTCCTTTAAAGACACTGTTATCTCCCCGTGGTAATTTTATGGTTGCTCTTCTGTGGTGGACGTCCGAAGTACATTTAAACGGTAAAGAAGCCTTATTGACCACAGCATTTTTTATACTTTTTACCGCTTCCACATGGACAGAGTTCATTACGGCCCACTTTTTTTTCGACAACTCTTGTTTTTGGAGGATTCAACAATATCTCCAGATTTTTAATATCCTCAGGTTTATCTGGTTCCAATTCGATTTTATATTTCCAATCATTTTTTTCAAATACGGATTCTAATTCTTTCACTCTTTCCTGGGTTTGGACATTTATCACAGCAGGATTTTTTTCAGTGCCCAATATGGCTGCCTTTTTACCGTCAAATACTTTCTTCATTTTTTCACCATTAATATAATGTAAGAATTATCTATTGCATATAATTTTAATATTTACCTGTAACCTTCAGGTTATCAGCCCAGCAACTCTAAGGCAAGCGCATATTAAAATTATTCATTTTTTCAAACCCTTGTTAAAGACAAAACCATACCCGCTAAAGGAAGCTTTCTGTTTTTTAATAAATTTACCATCTGTGTAAGATGATACCACCTGTTCCCAGAATATCAGGGCAGAACTATTTTTTAATGTCACGGCAACTTCCCAATTGCCTGGGAATTTTTCAAATACATGTTCAGCCAGCTTACGTCCATAACCTTTTTTCTCATACCCTTTTTGAATATAGAACTCTGCCACGGCAAAGCCATCTGTATTGAACCTTAAATGTTTATTAATCATGGCAAAGCCAATGATAACAAGGGATTCCTTTAAAATATAAATATGGCGGTCATCTGCCATGGAATATCGTTGTAAATTTTTCAGAGCACCTTTACACCACGAATCATAATGGGCAATTTCAAAAAACTGACTCATATATTTCAGGTATGCTTTAAAAATCGATTTAATTTCGTCTATTGTTTTTATTCGAGTTATCATCCAAGCGTAATCTCTTGTGTTATTCATAAGGTTCCTTGATACGCACAGGATGGTAATGCACATAAACCTTACGAAGCATCTCTATGCCTGAAATAAGCGTGTTCTCCACTGTATCGGCAATCCTATCTCCATTCTTTACACTCAAATCACCATCAATGCCAATGGTAAGATTCACTACCAGGTAGGGGCCGAATCTGTGTGCATGGATGTATTCGATTGATTTGATCTCCTCCACGCCATTGAGCAGTTCATGGATCTTGTCAGCAACATCTTTGCTGGGAACGTCGTCCATGAGATCCGAAGATGCTTCACGAAGAATATCCATGCCGGTTTTTGCCACGATTACGGCCACAACGGCACCTGCGACCGGATCACCCCAGGCGATTCCCAGCATATTAAAAAGAATACCGATTGCGGCACCAGTGGAAGCAAAAATGTCATTTCGGTGATCCCTGGCCAGTGCGTTGATTGCCAGGTTTCTGGTTTTTTGGCTAATGTGGTTTGCGTGCAGCATGAGAAAAATTTTGGAAATAATCGTGGCCAATGCCACAATCAGCGTAAACATTGGTACCTTAAGCTGTGGTGCTGTCCCCATAAAAAGATCAAATGCGGAATTGACAGAATCCCAGAATATGGCAGCACCGGTGGTAATCACGAAAGCACCAACGACTAAGGCTGCAATAGTCTCAAGTTGATGATGACCATAGGGATGTTCAGAATCAGCGGGCTTACCCGATAGCCGGACAAATATTTTCACCACAACAAAATAAATGACATCAGATACTGAGTTGATACCATCGGCAAGCAGTCCCTGGCTATGCCCCAGGATGCCGGCCGGAACTTTCACGAATGCGAGGATAGCATTGAAGAATAAACCGATATTAACAACCAGTTCAGCATCTCGCTGCCGGTTGTTGATATTGGTTTTTTTGCCGGTTTTAAATATTTCCATGGCACTATCTTCATGTAATCAGATTTTTTTTAAGGGCGTCCGGCTTTTCCAGTCGTTGTTTTATCTGTTCAGCCGGATTCCCCTGCAAAACAGTTTCAGTAAAAGCGTCTATTTGAAAAATTTGTATCATACGCCCTGTTTTCTAATGCACCATCAGAAAGGCATATCGGTCAATTTTTTCTCCTTGGCTGCAAATATTTATTTCTGGTTAAAGTACCCGAGAAAAGATTATCCTGTCAATAGACTCTCCATAAAATGTCTTGCCTCTTCAAACAAATGGTCATTGGAAACTATAGTACACAATTCATCTTCCAATGAAATATTTTACGCCACCTTAATTTACTTAAATTCCTGGAAATGTTAAAGACTTAAAAAAAATAGATAAAAATATAAACAATAGCATTCAGGAGAATAAAAAATGCCCAGGGCCTGTGATTTAAAAAAAGGCAATGTTGTGGAGATAAATGGTGAAGCTTACATGGTTAAGCATATCGATGTTAGATCTCCCTCGGCAAGGGGCGCTGTGACCCTTTACAAGGTCAGATTCAGCAATATCAAGACCAAACAAAAATATGAAGAGAGCTGCAAGGGAAATGATATGCTCAATGAGGTGGCCCTCCAGAGAAGATCTGTGCAATATTTATATCCCGACGGCGCCCTGCATGTATTCATGGACAGCCAGGAGTATTCCCATCCCGGAATATCTTGAGGCCGGAGAAATGGTCAAGGTCAATACGGAAACAAGAAAATTCATGTCAAAGGTCTGATCCGGTCACATGCCGGGTATCAGATTTTTTTCTTGTGATTTTTATTTTTCCTCGCTCGGGTAGCCTTCAAAATTTGAACCAGCGAAATCTTTACGGACAGGATGAAAGATATCTACTACCTTACAAGCCTTGACAGCTCGACCGGAGTGAACAACATTTGGTTCTAATACCATTACATTCCCAGGCATTAGATTGTAATTTTTGCCTTCCACTGTTAATTCAAGTTCTCCTTCAATAACATTAATCACTTGCTCATTATAATGTGAGTGTTCCGGCAGCAATGCCCCTTTTTCAATTCTTACATGAAGAACTGTAAGCGTATCAGCAGTTACTGCATAAGCTTTGATTCCATTGGAAATTTCCAATTCCGGTAAATTTTTAAGTTCTACAAATCCCATTGTTCCCTCCTTTAAATCATTCTTAATGCGGCACGTATGAATAAATCATCCGGTTGTGAGATACTGATTATTATAGCAAAAAACAGCACATTTAAAATTAAATCTAATGGCAGTGAATATTTTTACTTGCCATTGTTCATAGCCATTACATATAATTGAAAATTATAAATGAATTGAACTATCATAACAACTCCTAAAATAAAAGGGGAAAAAATGAATCAAGATATTATTCGTTTACACGATCGGGTCAACTCATTTTTTTAAAGAAACTCTAGCCTCAAGTGGATGGTAAAGGAAAAACATCATGGATATTAAAAAATTTAAAAGTTTTTTTAAGTGGTGTACGATTGTAAACGAAATCCTTCAACTTGGTCTTTTATTCGTTCCTCGGATTGTTCAAAATTTTCTGGCTGATCTTCAATGTGACTCCATACGTGGCTCTATTGATCATCGATAAGGAATAAAATTTTAAAGTGTGAGGCTGGTTCCTTTTATAACCCAGTTCCGGCCTGCTCACCTTAACACTACAGGGTGACCTTAACTTCATTGGCAGAGGGAAGGGCGATAGCCTTTGAAAACCAACCGATGAACCCTGAGAAGGTTTTCAGGATCATAGGACATTTTTGCCTGTCTTAACCCCTGGATGCCCAGGTCCTGCTCTCTGTTCAGGTATTTGCATTTTTCCCTGAGATATTTTGCTGTTTCGTGGTTGATGACCTGGGCTGCTCCCTTAAAATGATAACAGGATTTTTCAAAATGGATGTCATAGATATCATGGGTCAGGGGGCTGAAAATGGAAAATGCCACCAAATCATCTCCTACCAATAACACCAGACCCTCGAGGCCGACCTCTTCAAATTCATCAAATGCTTTTATCAAGGCCATGTGTTCATCTTCAATACCGTTTATAAATCTTTCATGTCCGTTAAATATTTCATCACTAAGAACTTTTGCCGCTGTTATGAATTTACCTGACATCAACTTAACCGAAGAATTCGGATTTTGCTTGTGAAATTGTGAAATAAGATTTTTCTTTTTATGAAGCTTGGAACCTTTAAGATCACACAGCGCCTCCACAGAATAGAGATATTCAGCACACCCCCTTTCATCGATAATGGTATAAAATAATTCAGTTTCAGGATATTTTTCAAGATATTGGGAAGGTACAACCCCGATATCCGTTCCCAGGCCCTTTTTCCCCATGTCCAGGGAGAAAAAAACAAGTTCTTTAGGTGTCATTTCTTCGCCAAGGGGCAAAAAAGAAAATTTGTTCACCTCGTTATAAATCACAAGTCTTTCTTTATAAATTCTCCAGTATGTATTATAGGGTTCCTGCCAGCAGTAAACATTTGCAAAATTATATTCACATGACAGGGGTTGAAATCTATCTGTATAGCTTTGAAACATCTTTTTATCATCAATTTCAATTGAATTAAACTCAGAAAATTTTGGTTCTTCATTACTCTTTACGGCTATCTTTGATAGGCACATTCAATCCGTCCTTTAATGGGCTATGGTAATTTGTTTTGCTCTAAACTGTGTTTAAAGATAAAAGCCATGAAGCATGCTCATGGCCGTGGCAAGTGCGGCAAATGCAGTAAAAGCCCTGATATGGACTACGCTTCTTATAAGACGGCGGCAGCATTGAGGTGTATAAAGCAATAAACGATTTTAATATTGATGTCATAGCAGATTTTCCAATGATGGTTTTTTACCTGAACCGGCTGATGCTAAAGGGTGTGATATTTATCTCCGGTGTTTTGCCATAAATCATGTCGCATACAAGTTTGCCCGTTCCTGTTGACATGGTCAGCCCCAGCATGCCGTGACCCGTCGCGACAATCAGGTTTTCCTGAAAGGGTGCCCTGTCAATTATGGGTAAATCATCATAAGTCATGGGTCGCAGGCTTGTCCATTGTTCCATAACAGGATGGCCTAAAGGTTCCCTTAGAAAGGCAGATGCCCCTGAAATCAGTTTTGAAAGGCGTTTAGGGTTTAAGCTATCATCATAGCCTGAAAACTCCATGGTTCCGCCCAGGCGATAGCCAGTTTTCCATGGGGTGGCAACCATACTTTTTTCATAAAGAGAGCAGGGATAGGTGAGGCATATACCGGGTCTCTCCATGGTGATACTATATCCCTTTCCAGGCTGAACCGGCAGATCAAGTTTTAACTGCTGCAAGGTCTGAGGGGCCCATGCCCCTGTTGCCAGAACAAATGAATCTGCATTGAAACTGCCTTTAATGGTATTCACTTTGATAATGGTATTTCCATTAATTTCAAAATCCAGAACTTTGCAGTGCTCTTCTATGATAAGTCCTTTGCCGCTCAAGTATTTTCGCCAGGAAGCCATGAGTATGTTCGGTTTTAAGTGCCAGTCATTTTCATTGAGCCAGGCACCGGCAATATCATTTCTAAGAGCAGGTTCAAGCTGCCGCAACTCTTTTTTATCAATTCTTCTGGCCCCCATATTATACGTGGCAAGAAATTCATTGGTTGCTTGATATTTTTCAAAATTTTTCTTGTCCTTGAATACGGCTAATAACCCTTTTTTTTCAAAATCACAATTCACCGTGTTCAGAGCCATCAATGTATCAAACAGGCTTGCCGAGTAATTCAAAAGTTCATATTTTCCCATGGCGGCCTGTGTCATATTGTCGGCATTGCATTTTGAAGCAAATTTTAACAGCCATACCAACAGCTTGTAATCCAGCCTGGGTTTTATATACAGGGGTGAGGTCCCTTTCAGGGTTCTTACAATTTCATGGCTGACCGTTCCAGAAGAGCACAATGGGATCACGTCACTGAAACAAAGCAGGCCGCAATTTCCATGGGAGGCACCAGCCCCGATTTCATATTTTTCAATGATCCTGACATTTGCACCTTTATCAATTAAATAATGTGCGCAGGCAAGACCAATGACCCCGCCCCCAATGATAATGACTTCCTTGTTCAACCCCATGGTTACTTCCCGTTGATTGATAAATTATTTAATTGTGATATTAAAATTCAGATGGATTGTCTTAATTTAACTTTTTTCTATTTCATTGATTTCTTTGTTAATATTCAGTATTGTTCGGCAAAAATGAATGCTTTTTTTAATGGTTGCAATCTCCAGATGCAAGGCTGTCTCCTTGTCCGCAAGGCTTATCCCCATTTCGGTTTCGATATTGATCCGGTTGGTGGGAGAGTTGTTTTTAATGAGTTTATATGCTTTTTTCATATCAATATCCCCATCACCCACGGCCACCCCACTGACTTTGAAACCATCCCGGCAGAATTCAACGCGATCATCCCTGAAATGATTTGTAAATGCAACAGGCGCAAGATTCTCAATTGCTTTCATTGGGTCTTCAGCCATATGCCAGGCATTTACGGTGTCAATACAGGCGCCTGCAAAAGGATGATTAACTTCATTAAGTACCCAGAGAATTTCTTCTGAAAAACTGTCACAATGATTTTCAAGGGCCAGGCGGATGCCGTATTCCTCTGCCTTTGGTGCTGTTTCTCTCAGTATTTGTGCTGTTTTTTGCAGATAGGGTATGACCTTTGGATGAAAACGACTTCCAGACCTTGGTCGGGGCCGGGGTAAATCCATGCTGATCTTTACCACATCTGCTCCCAGCAAATGAGCCGTGTCAAGCCCGTCTTCCAGATGATGCTGGATACCGATGCCAAAATGCCCCAGATCAAGGGACATATTATACTCAAGATAAAGATTTTTTTCTTTTGCTGAACTTTTAACTTGCCTGAGAAAAGAAGGCTCCAGGCTTTCCAGGACCCCATCATCCAGATGAAATCCGTCCAGCCCGAGTTTAATACCCAGATCAAACAGCTGAAACGTAGTCAACTGCCTTTCCCATGGCAGATGAAATCCTGCCCAGGCCTGACCGATTCCATGCAGATATAAACTATATGTATGCAGCCCCAATAGCATAGAATTATTTTCCTTATCTCTTAAAAAAAACTTAGTTAACTCAACTTTCGGCCTTAAGTTCTTGCAGACGGGGTCAGGCTTGTTTTATTGTGTTTTTATCAATAAATCTATATCAAAAATGCAATAATGCAAGCCTGACCCCACTCAAATCTGCCAACTCCGAAATCCGAAAGTTGAATTAGTTAATATTAATGGCTAAAATATTTTTCATTTTACCAAAATTTAAAGCCTCTTGCAGTGATCCCATGCACAAATCAATTCTTAACCCATCTAAACCGGGGTTCATTCGATCGTCGGCCTTAAAGACCCCTATCCCTTCAATGTATATTCTTTTTCCCAGCCAACCCCTGTTTACAAGCTCAGAACTGATGGCGCATGTCCTGCCGGCAACGGGCATTGTCATGGTTGCTGTTGTTTGAGGATAACCATCTGAGTTAATTCCATTTGACCATGGATGATATCCCGTTAATGTCACATTTGCTTTTGAAATTGTAATCAATTGTTTTTCTTTGGAGTTGATCATTGCTCTAAAATATATTTCTTTGTTTTCATAAAAAGATACCCTTCTTTTCAAATCTTGATTTTCCAGATTTAAAGAAGCAATTATTTTGGCATTAATATTGTTGAGAATATATCCCGAAATGAACAGCCCTGAAAAAAGTAAGCTGGTTAGAATAGTTAAGAACAGCATAAGGGTATAATTATTTTTAAGTTTCATAATTATAAGACCCCCTGCTTAAAAAACAATTAATGATTAGTTAAAAAATTTAAATGCACCATGAGCTAGAATTATAATAAATTAGCAGGATAAAAACAACCTTATTCAGAACACAGGTTTAAAAAAGAAAAGATAACTGCTGCAAGGATTGCTAATGATATACCGATCAAGGGTGTAGGCAGATTGGTCTATTTCCCCTACATAAACCCTTTGTACGTTTTTTTAACCACAGCATTGAACACATAATTTATCATGGTGATATAATCAAAAACCGGAAATCCGGTTGCCGTCTGTACAACCTGGGCATAGGGGGGGGAGTATGCTGCATTCTAAAAGAATCACTTTTACCTGGTTGTCCTTTGATGTCAGATTTATCGCCGCCTGAATCACCTCTTTCTGGATTTTATTTGAATCCAGGGTATCTTTTTAGATTCCCGTTTCCTTATCTAAAGGCTACATCTCTTAAGTAAAGTGCTATCTCCGGGAAAAAGATCATCACTACAGCGACGCTTAAGAGAATGAATATAAATGGCGGTGTTCCTTTGACAACTTCAAAATACGGGCGTTTAAATATCGCAATAGCGGTAAAAATATCACAGCCAAATGGCGGTGTGGCAGAACCAATGGCACATTGGAGCGTAATAATCGTACCCACTAAAACAGAATCAAGTCCAACATCATTCACGACAGGTGCAAAAATAGGCACTAAGATCAAAATCACCACAATCGGATCAACAAACATACATCCGACAAAAAAGGCAACAGAGATAACAAAGAGTACGCCATATTGACCCATCTCAGAAATGCCGATCATCCCCAAAAGCTGTTGGGGAACTTGCGCATAGGATAACACCCAGGCAAAAGCAGCGCCGGCACCTACCAGGATAAAAACAACGGCTGTCACTAACCCTGTTGACTTGGTGGTTGCATAAAAGTCGCCAAGCTTCATCGTTTTAAAAATAAGGCCCTCCAGCAGGATGGCATATGCCACGCTCACAGCTGCTGCTTCTGTGGGGCTGAAGATACCGCCGAAGATACCACCGATAATAATAACCGGGAATCCCAAAGGCCACATTGCGTGATACAGTGCCTTGCCCCGCTCGCTCCATGAGGCTTTCGGCTGGGTGGGGATCTTGTTTATATACGCATAGATAACGCTGTAGATTGAAAACAAAAGTAAGATCAACAGCCCGGGACCGATTCCTGCGATAAAAAGTTCAGGTATAGAGGCTTTCGCGACAATTCCATAGATAATCATCCCAATGCTGGGAGGAATCAAAAAAGCAATATCACTGGAGTTGATAATGAGTGCTAAAATAAAGGAATCTTTGTATCCCCCTTCTTGCAGCTTGGGACGGAGGGGTGATCCAATCGCTACAACAGTAGCTTGAGTCGAACCGGAAACCGCACCAAACACCGCACATGCTCCAGCTGTACTCACAGCAAGCCCCCCTTTGATGTGCCTGACAAATGCCATCACTAGATCGATCAGTTTTCCAGCTGATTTGCCTCTGGTCATAATATCGGCTGAGAGGATAAACATCGGCACGGCAATGAGTGCTGCCGGACGAATCCCTGCCATCATCTGCTGAATCATAAACTGCATCTGTGACATATCCCCATCGTATAGCAGATACACCCCAAGCGTTGCTCCGGCAATCAGAGGAATCTTCATAGGAAACCCTAATAGCAGTAAAATGACCATCAGCAAAAATATAGTGGCAGCAAAATGATTATTCATAAACCCAACAAAACTAAAACTGGTATCCAGGACAGCACTGGAACCTGTTTGCGCAACTATATTTCCCCGGTCATCTTTTACCACTGCCGTAATGGTGATATTTCCGTCTTTAAAGGCACCAATGTCGACCACTTCAACGCCCCAGTTACCGATTTTATTGATCTCGGGGGTCTGCTCAATAATTGCACTCTTCTCATCGCTTAAGGTGATGCTGACCGTTTGCCATGGCTCCACCCCTTCTGCATAGCCGTATACAGAAAGGAGTGTTTTTTGGTCAATGACCGTCTCTTCAATCACAATCCTGACAGGATCTGATGCCATAAGAGGAGTGGTCAAAAACCAACTGAGAACAAATAGCAGTATTATTTTCTTAATTTGAAATCTCATCTTCACATCTCAATATCATTATCAGTGTCAGAATATCCATCTTTAACATTGGTTGAAAGATAGACATCGCTCTCTGTTAGATTCTTAACCACCGTAAATGCGTACTGCAATCCTGTCACAACAAAACCAACGGGTACCCACAAATAGATATAAAAGACCGGCAGGCCCAAAGCCGGCAAAATACGTCCACTCTGATACACCTCAAAAATATAGTAGTACGAATAATAAGAGAGAGAAAACATAAAAGCCGACGTCACCGATGCCATCACAATCATCAACACTTTGCGCGTTTTTGCGGGCATTGCATCATAAATAGCAGACATCCTGATATGTCGTCCATTGCGTGCTGCGTAACTTAAGCCTGCATACGTCACCACAACGATAAATATCATATTAAGCTCATCGGTGAAGGTAATCGCACTATTAAAAACATACCGACTAATCACAGCGGCAATGGTATTAACAGTCATTGCTATCACCCCAACAGCCAGCATAACCCCTTCAAACCTACTTATCAGGGTATCAATAAAATCGAGCGTTTTTAGTATTGGATTGAATATAGTTTTTTTTTCTACTTCATCCATCTTTACTCCTGAATAGCAAAATAGATCGCGCATAAAAAAGGTACAACCTATTTTGCTATTCTTTGTGTTTTTAAGATTATTTAGCGTTTGCTTCCGCTTCTTTTAGATCAGCCATCATTTGATCCAAAACTTTTTTGTTTGAAGCGCTCTTTGATGCAAACGAAGCTTGTACAATCTTTGCAGCTTTTTTAAACGGTGCCCGCTCACTCTCAGTGAGTGTCACAATCTTATAGCCCGGGTTGGTTCTGACAATGCGACCAATGCCATAAGCATCCAGCTTTTGAGCCTCAATCAGGATGATTTGGTGTGCATGGGCAGCAGCTGCGCGAACAAGTTTTTTATCTCTTTCGCTAAGCTCGTCAAAAAACTTTTTGTTTGCTGATGCTGATGCATTGAAGTGTCCATGTCCGGTATATGTCAATACTTTTGTCAAGTTATCCAGGCCATATGCTTCAATCCATACCGTTGGATTTTCCTGACCATCTACCATATTGGTCTTTAGTGCACCAATCAGATCGCCCCAGCTCATTGGAACAGGTGAAGCACCAAAGGCTTTATAGGTCTCAACCAAGATAGGCGATCCCGGCATAACACGCATCTTTTTTCCCTTCAAATCTGCTGGTGAATGAAATGGAACAAAGGTTGTCACCGCCATCTCACCTTCCGGGAAGATAGAGAGTAACTCAAGTCCGTGTTTATTAAAAATTGCAGGAAGCATATTGGTAATCACTTTTGAGTTTTTGAAAAAGTAATCAAGCTGCTTCGTATCTGTTGGCAGGACATAAGGCAGTGTAAACAGATCCATCTCAGGAATCGTACCACCCATGTAACCGGTTGATTGTCCTAAAAATTGTAAGATCCCAGCTTTAGTTTGTTCCATCATATCGGTCTCTTCGCCAAGGCTTCCGACTGGATAGATTTTAATTTTATGTCTGGAATTTTCCTCAATATAGCTCTTAAATGCCGTAGCATAGATACCTTGGGGATCATTCAAACCCTCTCCCATTGCATACTTCCACTCTGCTGCATACACGCTTATACTTGTTGCTGCGATCAGCAGACATCCTGCAAGTAATACTTTAAATACTTTTAAACTCATCATTTTTTCCATTGTCAAACTCCTTTTGTCTTGGGGTTAATAAATGCTTTTTGATTAGAATGGTTTGTAATAAATATAGTTTCACCAGCTCACCTTACTTTTGTTTTAAAAACGACAATCGGTTTGCCTTTTCAAAAAAATTGAGTGCGCCCCGGACGAACATTTCCACCCCCTTTGGAAGGACCGTCTCATCGATATTGAA
>JAOZRF010000412.1 GCA_029940245.1 Desulfobacula sp. | reverse complement strand
GCAGTATATTTTTTTTATCTGAAAAAGCCATCATCTCTTTGATACCAAACCTGATAAAAAAAGCCACTTCTTTTTCCCTCAAGTTGCCTTAAAAAAATTTTACAGCGAACAACCCTGAAGAATTTATCCTTTGTCGTGTTAAGATAATTATTATTTTAATACATTCCAAAGGCTATTGTATTCATCGGTCCACAATTTAATATCTTTTGAGTCTGTCAAAGTACTACTGGAAGAATCGACTTTGGAGTCTGCCGGAAAAACATTGTTATTGGTAATCAGAACCCAGTTGGAATTGTAATGGTTTTTTTTTGAGGTCTTAACCACAATCCCCTTCATATTGAAATGTTTGATAACAGCGTGAAGAACCGGTTCAAAATCTATATAGCGGTTGCTAATGTGTATGGCAATGATGCCATCGATTTTCAGGTGTGCCAAATATAATTCAAATGCTTCTTTGGTCAGCAGGTGGGTCGGTATTGAATCGCCTGAGAATGCATCTATGACAAAAATATCAAATTTTTGTGACCCTTTTGTGGCCAGCTCTTTTTCAAGTGAAATACGAGCATCCCCAATAATAATATCAATGTTGGCCTTTGAATCCGTTAGATAGGTAAACCATCTGGTCTGAGAAGCAAGTCTGATAACGGCCGGATCTATTTCATAAAATCTTATATTATCCCCTTCCCGGCCATAGGCTGCAATGGTGCCGACTCCCAGACCTATTACTCCTGTTTTTATGGTTTTGCCAGGTTTGTAATTCGGATGAAATCTGAATGCCAGGCCTATCCCGCTATCTTCTGCAAAGTAACTTGTGGGTTCATATCTGAAAGGATCTGTTGAAAACTGCATTCCATGCATTATGGAATTGTGAAATAATTTTGTTATCCGGACATTATTTACAATGCTATGTTCAAGTTGAAGCCGGCCATAAAAGTTGCGCACGGAACCCTTGGAGCTCCGAATATTTGATATCAGATCAATTGAAATTAAAAATGTAAAAAAGGCTAACAAAATGATTCCAAACAATCGAAGATAATATAGTTTTAATATTTTTTGCCCGAACAGAGCTGTGATCCCTGCCATTGAACAATAGATTAGTCCAAGATGATATTCCCAGAATCCTTTGAAAAAGGCAGGAGCAAATATGTTTACAAAAAGCCCCCCAAGTGCACCTCCGAAACCAACAGCCAGATAAAATGAAGTCAGTTGGGAGGATTTGGGCTTTGAATAAAAAAGTTGAGAATGACAAAAAACACAGCAGGCAAACAAAATAAAAGAATGGATTATAATATTTGTAACAACATCAAATTGCCCAGTAAGCTTTAAGCTGAACCATGCAGCAAATAAGCCTGCAGCCAATAATACCACCCATAATTTTTGGGAATTTATACGAATATTGACAAAGGTGAGAACAAATGACAACAAATAAAGACTTAAGGTGATGATCCACATGAATGGAACAGGTGCAACATCCATTGTAATTTTACTGGTGATTGACAAGAGCATTACAGACGCAGCAGCTGAATAACTTATCCAATAAAGATATAATTTAAGTTCAGGCACATTTTTTTCTGAAACTAAAACTCCACCATATATTGAATGATTTATTTGAAAACCATGATCATTATCCTTTTTTATACCAATTTGGTTGATTTTAAAGATTGTCCAGGTGATAGAGAGCGTAAAGCCAATAAATATGACAAACCAGAGCATGGCCTGTTTATTTAAGGACAGAACCCGTTCAAAAAAAAGAGGGTAGGAAAGCAGAGCAATAAGTGATGCTGTGTTGGATATGGCATAGAATGAGTAGGGTGACTTTCTGGTGTTCATACGGCTGAACCAGGACTGAATCAGCATAGTTGTTGAAGAAAGTAAAAAAAAGGGCAAACCAACACTTGCTGTCAGCACAACGAGAATCTGTATAACAGGAGAACCTGAGGGAGACAGGTCTAAAACCGATTCAGCCATGATGGGTGTCCCCTGGAAATAACTTAAAAAAAACATGAGCATCAATACAGATACCAAAAGTAAGAGGTGACCAAACATCTGAAACTTAAGCTTCAGCCTGCTGAGCATATGGGCATACAAATACCCGCAAATAAGCAGGCATTGGAAGAAAAGAAGGCAGATGTTCCATACGGCTGAACTGCCTCCGAACATAGGGAGCAAATATTTCCCAGTTATGGGCTGAACCTGGAAAAGCAGGAATGAAGATAAAAAAATAGGTACAATATAATAGATAGTGTTGATACTGCTGGTACTTATTTTAATGTTTTGCGTTTTTACCCCTGCTTCCTTTACCATTGATAATTCGAGCTGTCATCAAGTTTTAAGCTGAAATCAGAAAAATACTGTTTGTTCCCTTTGCTGGATTCATGAAAAGCATGAATCCCGATTTCATCTGGCTTGTCCGTACCAAAATCTGTTGTTGTCAAAGAATCATCCAAAACAGGCTGGGGATCATTGGTATTCCATGAAACAATATTATAATCGCTATAATCCCAGTCAATTGTTCCCAGTGGTATGTTATCAGGCCCCTGGATAAATCCGGAAATATGATTTTCCCTTGTTCCACCGGAACCCGTGAATTTTTCTTCAAGCTTCACAACTATGGTTACCCAGTCTTTCAGGTTTGATCCGTTAAGGACACCGTCTGACATGGTCAATTTTTTATAGTCCAGCAAAGACAGGGTGTTGTTATTATTTATTTTTTCCCATAGTACAATATAGGGATCGGAATCATTGATAATGGCATTAAATGATGTATCAAGACCGACATCAAACGGCCAGTCTGCATCCACTGATTTAAAATAGGATATCCCGTAAGATCTGATATTGTTGTTTGTCCATGAAGGATTCTGGGGCGACAGCCTGAATGAAATACCATGCATGAAATGATCCCCCTGGCCCTCAAGCTTTATCTTGACCTGGGTTTCATAATTGAGTAACTGGTTATTTTCTGACCATGCTTGATCAAGGTCTGGATTTTCCGGGGTAACCTTCCACCATCCCAGGCTTAAGAGGATTGCACTGAATATGTCGGCACTTCCTTTACCTTTACCTTTGCCTTTACCTTTACCTTTGCCTTTACCTTTATTTCCCTTCGGGTTTGTAAGTTGAATAACCCCTTCCCCCTGACCTTGTATAGTGCATTGACTGATACAGGCCATGGTA
>JAOZRF010000411.1 GCA_029940245.1 Desulfobacula sp. | reverse complement strand
AGATACAATAACTTCATTTAATATAAATGCACAATATGATGATCATAAAAGGGAATTTTATGATATTTGTACCCGTGAATATACTGAAATATGGATAGACAAAATAAAGGAGCTGAGAAAATGGATAAAACAGATGCTATAATGATAGCACATCAATATGCTCAAAAAATAAAAACAAAATTTGACTACAGCCAGATTTTTCTTTTTGGTTCTTACGCCAGTGGAAAAGAACATGAATACAGTGATATTGATATTGCAGTCGTTCTTAAAGATTATAAAAATATTATGGACATACAATTGGAGTTGATGAGATTGACACGTAAGATTGACAGCAGACTGGAACCGCATCCTTTCAGAGAAAAAGAGTTTAATCTGACTGACCCAGTGGCAAGTGAAGTGTTGAAATATGGTTATCGAATAGATACCTGAGAATTTTGAAAAAAGGAGATGCCAAACGTTTTTGGTCCACGGGTTTAAACCCGGACGAAATTGAGAAAACAATGATTAAACAATATAATCCTGAAAATTTATCAAAAAAACTCACAAAATATATTCCTTTCTGGGCATAGTTTTTATGTAACTGCTATGTAACTGGCATGTTTATTTATCAGTTTCATATTAAGGTTTAAATATGATCAAACGATTCTCATCCCGGCGTGAAAGATTAGATACTTCTTTTATAAATAAGCGATTATCTGATGCTGTCTCCTATGATCGCATTGCAGGTTATTTCAGTTCATCCATGCTTGAGGTGGCAGGGGAAAAGATTGAAGCCATGAAAATCAAACAGTCCGGATTGCCCCGGATTTATGCAGATGTTCTTTAACCCAGATATTTAATAAATTTTTTCTTTGAATTTCCGAATTATGAAATATACAGAATATATGGCTCAATGGAAAAAAATGAACAATAGTCGCAGAGCATTTAGCGGATTTGGAAATACTGCCATTTTTGGACTAATAAATCTTGAAAAAAACGATTATTCTACCTATATATAAAATTCAACTGGCACCCTTCATAATTGTTTTCAACCTAAGCGGTCCGGGCCGTTGTATGGATCATGGCCCGGGCTAGATTGCCGCAGAAAATACGTCAACACAACGGCCCCTGAAGTCAGGATTGCACACAGCCAGAAAGCCATACTGAAACTGCCGGTAATGTCTGCCAGGAAGCCTGCCACAGCAGGTCCGGCAATCTGTCCGGCGCCAAAGAACAAAGTGATAAAACCAAAGGCCTTTACTGCCTGGGCCGGCCCCATGTAGTCTCCCACTGCTGCTGCCATGATGGTTGGGATACTCCACACAACCAGGCCAAAGATCCCAATGGAAGCATATAAAAAAGCATCCGGCAGATTGGCAGCCACAAGGGCATATGAAATGGTAAACAATGCGTAAACCACCATCATGCCCATTTTTCTGCCCAGTCTGTCAGACAGCCACCCGAACACCGGGCCTGAAAAGATTGAAAGCCCGCCGACAACAGCCCAGAATGTTCCTGCTGTACCCTCGCCAAAACCCCTTTCATTTACCATGGCCGTGACAATAAACGTGGCATAGACCACATATGTGGCCCCAAAAAGGGTATAAATGCAACCCAGGTGCACCATTGTCCATTTACCGGATGATTTTTTCTCATGCTCTTGAGTAACAAAAGAAGACGAACCTCCTTGATCTGCATTGCCCAAAGGGACCAGGCCTTTTTCTTCAGGATCATTTCTAAGGAGCATAACAGCAATAAAAGCGATGACAAGGCTTATGATGCCAATGGTCAGCCAGCCCGTTCTCCAGCCCTCTGCCCCCTGACCTATATTCACCCAGGGCACAAACAAACCCGTAAACACAATTGCAAGGCCGTTTCCCGACAACATGGTCCCCGCGGCCCGACCCCGGGTACTTTTTAGAAACCAGTGGGAAACAAGACCCATCATGGGCACATTGGCCATTCCTGAACCCATACCCGTTGCCACGTAAAGGGCCATTACTTCAATAAAGGTCATGGCCCGGCTGATCAAAATCATGGAAACACCGACCAGGACAAGGCCTGCAAAAATCGTCCTGCGGGCACCAATGGCCCTGGCAATGATACCTGCCAGCACCACGGAAATCATGTATCCCACAAAATTACCAGTTCCGATTAACCCCATTTGAGAATAATTCATGTGAAGTGAAATTCCCATGGACGGCAGCAGCATGCCCAAAGCAAAACGGCCCAGGCCAAGACAGGAGAAAAGAACCATAGTGCCTGTTAAAACAATGATCCAGCCATAATGAAATTGCGTTCTGCCGTTTATCACCTGATTTTTCATGCCCCTTACCTTTTTCTGAAAAAAAATATAGTTTCTATTTTATGAATTCTCTGATTTAATATTTAAAGCCATTATACCTTGTTTAACCGGCAGAGATTAATTACAAGGAATCTGAATGCCGGATGGATACCAGCAAGTGTTAGCGTTTTTATTTTTCATCCAGCACTTCCCGTATCTTCCGGTCAAGATCCTTCATTACAATCGGCTTTAACAAAAAGCCCTTAATCCCTATAGATTCAGCCTTTTCTTCAGACATGGTTTCACTGAATCCTGTGCAAAGCAATACGGGAATATCAACACGTATTTTAATCAATTCAGCCGATAGCTTATCCCCGGACATATTTGGCATTGCCATATCCGTGATGACCAGATCAAATTTGTCAGGGTTGGCATTGAACGCTTCAAGGGCTTCAAAGCTGCTGGTACGGCAGGTAACCTGATAACCCAACCGTTCCAGCAATCGTCTTTCCATTGTAAGGATCGCTTCTTCATCATCCACGAGCAAAATTCGCTCTTTTCCACCCTGTATCGGTTTTTCAGTTTGAAATTTCTGTTCTTCAAAAAAGCTCTTTTCTAATGGGAAAAAAACATTGAACTTCGTACCTTTACCAGGCCGGCTTACAACTTGAATATCACCTTTCATGTTTTTAACAATACCATGAACCACAGAAAGCCCCATTCCAGTACCCTTGCCTATTTCTTTGGTGGTAAAAAACGGGTCAAAAATTTTTTCTATTAAATTTTTATCCATACCTAGGCCTGTATCCGCTATGGTTAAACAGGCACAGGGCCCGGGTGCCATATCAGAATTTATCAGATCAAAATTTATCAGGTCAGATTTCCCAAGTTCAATTTCCTTCAGGCTGACTT
>JAOZRF010000410.1 GCA_029940245.1 Desulfobacula sp. | reverse complement strand
AGAATCACCTTCTGGGTTTCTTGTTTTTCTATTTTTTTTAATAATTCATCTGATCGTAAATTTAAAACCGGATGTATTTTATGAGCTCCTATATCACAAATAGGTATTAATACAAAACACCTTTCATGCATTCTTGGGTGGGGGATTTCAAGTTGTTCGGTTTTAAGAATTAAATCATCATAATATACAATGTCAATATCAATGATTCTAGGGCCAAACCTGAAAGGTTTACCCTCTTTATCCAGATCTTTTTCCAGGTTTTTTATAACTGCAATCAAATCTTCAGGACTCAATACCGTCTTTATTTTCAAAGCCGCATTTACAAACCAGTCCTGATCTATAAAATTTTGTGGTTCTGTTTTATAAGAGGGTGATACATCAACCACATCAATCTTATCATACTGGTTTAAAATGTCTGTTGCATGATTAAGGTTTTCTTTCTTATCACCAATATTCGAGCCAATACTTAAATAAACAATATGTTGTTCTGTTTTCATTGAGAATCAACTTGAATCGTTTTTGAATACTCGCTTTTTATATTGTCATTTCCCAGGGCCTGAACCCTGAAATAATATTTAAACCCTTTTTCTTTTTTAAATATAAATTCCATGGAAGGCATTGAGACAACCCCGATTGTCCTAAATTCAAAAGGACATCCAACACATGCTTCAATAGTTTTCTTGGCCATAAAGATTTCAAACTTTTTGGGCTTTACAAAAGCCGTCTCTATATCAACTTTATGGTTCCACGAAAGAAGAATTTTGGTATCATCAGAGGTATAGTTTAAATCAAAGGGGGCTGCAATTTTCTGTCCTTTTATTTGGGGCGCCAAAGGAAGACCTTTTTTCCCGCATCCTGAAAAGCCCAGGATAATGAATCCGGACAATACCAATATCATTAAAGAATGAATGGCGGTTTTCTTATTTTTCATTGTAAGCCAAGCTCCCCTGCTGCTTTCAAAACTGCCTGTTTAACATTGTCAAAGCTGGTCCCCCCATAGGAGATCCGTCTTGAAATCATTTTATCAATCTCAATAAACCCATAAACATCTTTTTGAATCAGCTCACTTAAGGATTTAAACTCTTCAATACCCATATCATTTAGTTCTTTTCCTTTGCCCAGGGCATAGGCAACAGCCTGCCCTGCAATTGAATGGGCCTTACGAAAAGGCATTCCCTTTGAAACCAGATAATCAGCAAGATCCGTTGCATTTAAAAACCCATGTCTGCATGCATCAACCATTCTGTCTTTATGAATTTCTATATTTCCAAACATTCTGGTATAAACCTCCGTACATATTTTAAGTGTATCCACGGTATCAAATAAAGGCTCCTTGTCTTCCTGCATATCCTTATTATATGCCAGGGGCAATGATTTCATCAGGGTGAGAATACATACAAGGTTGCCCAGAACACGGCCGGTTTTACCCCTTACCAGTTCTGCCACATCAGGATTCTTTTTCTGGGGCATGATACTGGATCCCGTGGTAAACGCATCGGAAATGGTAATAAAGGAAAACTCAGACGAAGACCAGAGAATCATCTCTTCGGAAAGCCTTGAAAAATGAATCATGGCAATGGATGCATGGGAAATGAATTCCATGACAAAATCCCTGTCTGACACGGCATCAATGCTGTTATCCGAGGCTTTTGAAAAACCAAGCAGCTCTTTTGTAAATTCACGATTCAAGGGATAGGTTGTCCCGGCAAGTGCTGCCGCACCCAGCGGCATGACATCAATTCTTTTAAAACAATCTTCAAACCTTTGGATATCCCTTTTAAACATTTCATAATATGCCATCAGATGATGGGAAAAAAGAACAGGCTGTGCTCTTTGAAGATGGGTATATCCGGGCATGATCACATCCAGGTGTTTTTGGGCCATCCTGACAAGCGCTTTTTGAAACCCAGCCAAAAGATCTATAATAATTCTTGTTTCTTTTTTTAAATAAATCCTCACGTCCAAAGCGATCTGATCATTCCTGCTGCGACCTGTATGAAGTTTTTTTGCCACATCTCCGATCTCTTTTCCCAGGGCATCTTCAATATGCATGTGAATATCTTCAAGGCCGGCTGAAAATTGTATTCCATTATTCTCAATTTTCTTTCTAACTTTTTCAAGCCCTTTAATAATGGTACCGGCATCAGTCTCAGGTATGATGGATTCTTTTGCCATCATTTTTACATGGGCAATACTGCCTTCAATATCACTGTCATAAAGCCGTCTGTCAACATCAATGGATGCATTGAATGTTTCAACCAGTTCGTCCGTGCTCCGGGAAAATCTTCCACCCCACAGTTTTTCACTCATGGTATTTAAAAATCCTTTATTTTTTTAAAATCAAGCTTTCCAGAATGGCTTTATGCATATGTCTTTTGTTTTCTGCCTGGTCCCAGAACACATTGTTAATATCCTCCAGAACATTTTCTGCGATTTCTTCACCCCGGTGAGCCGGCAGGCAATGCATCACCATCACGTCATCTTTTGCCCGTGACAACAACTCCTTATTGACCTGAAATCCTTTAAAATCGATAATCCTTTTTGACAATTCATCTTCATCCCCCATACTTGCCCAGACATCCGTATAAACCACATCTGCATTTTTAACCGCTTCTTTGGGGTTATTTGTGAACACAATATTGGTTTTTTCTTTAACAGCTGCTGCCTCAATTATATGGGGATTTACACGATAATTATCCGGGCATGCCACAATCAGGTTCAGCCCTAGAACGCTTGCAGCATTGATCCAGGAATTCACCACATTATTCCCGTCTCCCACCCAGGCAATTTGTATATTATTATATCCCCCTTTGTGTTCAATGATGGTCATAATATCACTCAATATCTGACAGGGATGAAAAGAATCCGTAAGCGCGTTGATCACAGGTATGGTTGAGTTTTGAGCAAACTCTTCAACCAGGGAATGGTCAAAGGTCCTCATGGCAAGACAATCAACATATCTTGAAAGAACCCGTGCCGTATCCTTAGCCGGTTCATTCCTGGAAATCTGAGTATCCTGGGTACTCATATAAATGGGATGACCGCCAAGCTGGATCATTGCGGTTTCAAACGCCACCCTTGTCCGGGTTGATTTTTTATCAAAAATCAACCCCAGAGTCTTTCCAGCCAATATTTTATCAAAAATACCCCGGGCATATCTTTCCTTTAACCGGATCG
>JAOZRF010000409.1:2588-3186 GCA_029940245.1 Desulfobacula sp. | reverse complement strand
ACATGCGGCTTTGTCCGCTCAAATTTTTCCTTTGCCATCTTCTTAACTCCTCCTGTGGAATGTTATCAGGATATTCAAAATATTAGTTACCACCTGAAATGTGCAAATGCTTTATTGGCTTCTGCCATTTTGTGTGTATCTTCCTTTTTTTTCATTGCCCCACCCCGTCCATTGCAAGCATCAAACAGTTCTGAAGCAAGCTTATTTGCAAATCCCTTTTCAGAACGGTTACGGCTGAAGCTAATCAACCAACGGAAAGCGAGAGCTGTCTGCCTGTTGGGTTTGATATCCGTTGGCACCTGGTATGTTGAACCACCGATTCTTCTGGATTTAACCTCAACCGCAGGCCTGATATTGTCAATTGCTTTTTTAAGAACACCCAAAGCAGGCTCACCTATTTTGTCCTGCGCTATCAATAAAGCTTTCTTTACGGCCTTACGCGCTGCATTCTTTTTCCCATCTTTCATGACACAATTCACAAATTTAGCAGCAAGTTTTTCTTCCTGGGTTGCATTTTTTGTTACATTATCAAGGTTAATCTCTTTTACAGCCATCATTTATGTCCACCATAACTTAAATTTAAATCTTTTAATATTTA
>JAOZRF010000409.1:0-2578 GCA_029940245.1 Desulfobacula sp. | reverse complement strand
CTGTCATCAACACCCAAGGTATCAAGCGCACCCCTGACAATATGATAGCGAACACCTGGAAGATCCTTTACCCTGCCACCCCTGACAAGAACAACAGAGTGCTCCTGAAGGTTATGTCCCATACCTGGTATATATGCAGCAACTTCCATCCCGGTGGTCAAACGAACCCTGGCCACTTTTCTCAAAGCAGAGTTAGGTTTCTTTGGAGTTGATGTGTACACCCTGGTGCAGACTCCACGCTTCTGAGGCCCACCTTTCAATGCAGGTGTACTAACCTTTCTCTCTGCTTTCTTTCTACCTTTTCTAACCAACTGATTAATGGTCGGCATAACTTCCCCTTACACTCTTATCAAATTTTAACCATTGTCATACACGACAAAATATTCAATTTTACTTTCACTTATTCAAAATGTCAAGTTTTTTTATTTTTAATTAAACTTGTTCTATACTTCCAAACGCAACTTCAACATCGCTATACCCATGGAAACCTGTTCCAGCAGGAATAAGCCGGCCCATTACAACATTCTCTTTCAATCCTTTAAGGCCATCATATTTACCTTCTATGGCAGCAAGGGTCAACACTTTTGTTGTTTCCTGGAATGATGCGGCAGAAAGAAAGCTGTCCGTAGACAAAGAGGCTTTTGTAATACCAAGGATCAAAGGTTCTCCTTTTGCGGGCTCTCCACCCGTCATGGCCACTTCCCGATTTACATCTTCAAAATGGATTCTATCCACTTGTTCATCGGGTATGAAATTGGTATCTCCTGTACTGATAACTTTTACCCGCCTCATCATCTGCCGGATCACCACTTCAATATGCTTATCATTAATTCTTACACCCTGAAGCCGGTAAACTTCCTGTACTTCATCCACCAAATATTTTGCCAATGCCACTTCACCTTTGATATTCATAATATCCTGGGGATTAGCGCTGCCGGCAATCAACGGATCACCCGCTTTCACATAATCGCCATCATAAACAGTAACATGCTGACCCTTAGGGATAGAGTATTCTTTCTTTTCCCCGACATCGCCAGGGGTAATCGTGACTTTCTGTCTTCCTTTTGTTCCCTTTGATACAGCGACATATCCGTCAATCTCTGTTAGTACACCTGGATCTTTTGGTTTTCTGACTTCAAAAAGCTCAGCAACTCTTGGAAGACCGCCTGTAATATCCTTGGTTTTTGTAGTCGCCCTTGGCAATCTGCCTATCACGTCCCCAGCCATGACTTGGTCATCTTCATCAACTGTGAGAATTGCATTCACCGGCAGATAATATCTAGCTGTTTTAGAATTAACAAGTTTTACCCCTTTTCCTTCCTTATCCTTAATGGTAATTCTGGGTCGAATCTCGCTATCTCTACCTTCAATAATGGTTCGGGAGACTTTACCGGTAACCTGATCAATCTGCTCTTGTACTGTATTACCAACTTCTATATCAGCAAATCGAACTCGGCCTGTGACTTCTGTAATAATAGGTGTGGTAAACGGATCCCATGTGGCAATCACATCACCCGGTTCGATCTGTTTACCATCGGGAATATGAAGGGTAGCACCATAAATAACCGTTTCCTTAGCTCTCTCACGCCCCTCTTCCCCAACGATGGTGACGCCCCCGCCTTTACGGTTCATTACAATGACTTGATTATCAGCAGAAATTACGGTCTGGATATCTTCATTGTATTTTAATATACCACCGACTCTGGCCTTAATTTCTGCAACCTCTACCTTTCTTGAAGCGGTACCACCAATATGGAAGGTTCTCATGGTTAACTGTGTTCCCGGTTCACCAATGGACTGAGCTGCAACGATACCAATGGCCTGACCGATTTCAACGGTTACACCATGGGCCAGATCCCGTCCATAACATCTAGAGCAAACCCCACGCTTTGAATTACAGGTGAGAACGGAACGAATTTTAACTTTTTGGACGCCTGCTGCTTCGATTCTTTTAACATCACTTTCAGAAAGCTCGGTGTCCACCCCGACAATAAATTCATCTGAGTAGGGATCATGAATATCTTCCTGGGTAACCCTTCCAAGGATTCTCTCACCAAGAGTTTGAATGACTTCACCTCCCTCGTATAGTGATTCCACCTCAATACCGTTAATGGTGCCGCAATCTGTTTCAACAATGGTACAATCCTGGCCCACATCGGCCAGACGTCTTGTGAGATACCCCGAGTTTGCAGTCTTCAAAGCGGTATCAGCTAGACCTTTACGTGCACCATGGGTTGATATAAAATATTGAAGGACTGACAGTCCTTCCCGGAAATTGGCTGTAATCGGATTTTCAATGATCTCACCAGAAGGTTTGGCCATCAACCCACGCATTCCTGCTAGCTGACGCATCTGGTCTTTACTTCCACGAGCACCTGAGTCTGCCATAATATAAACCGCATTCAATTCTTCTGGTGCATCCGTATCTGTGGTGCCTTTCGGATTTTTCATGACTGCCATCATGGCATTGGCAATATCATCCGTGGCTTGTGCCCAGATATCTACTACTTTATTATACTTCTCGCCCTGGGTAATCAATCCTTCGGAATACTGATCTTTTATATCTTCAATATTCTTC
>JAOZRF010000408.1 GCA_029940245.1 Desulfobacula sp. | reverse complement strand
GGATTATGACTGCTGGAATGAGGATGACGCGCCTGTTACCTGGGAATAGATCATGGCAGTATTTGATCAAAATGCCCATAATGTAATAGAATTTATTGTAAATGCAATAGCAGCATTAAAAGAATAGAAACAAACAACTCGACTTTCAGAATCGCCGGATTTAACTGGAAAGGAGCGAGGAATGGATTTAAAAAAGACCATCAGAAGTATTTCGGACTGGCCGATAAAAGGGGTGATATTCAGGGATTTGACCACATTGATGCAGAACCCCCAGGCCTTCAAAGAATCCTGTGATATCCTGTATGAGCGGTATAAAGACATGGATATTGACAAGATTGTAGGGATTGACGCACGAGGTTTTGTCTTTGGCGCAGTCCTGGCCTATAAACTGGGTATCGGGTTTGTTCCCGTCAGAAAAAAGGGAAAGCTTCCCTGGAAAACCATCCAGGAAACCTATACGCTTGAATATGGTGAAGATACCCTTGAAATTCATGAGGATGCGATTGGAAAAGGTGAAAAAGTCATCATTGTCGATGATCTGATCGCCACGGGCGGCACGGTTGGTGCCACAGTAAAACTTGTCAGAAAACTGGGTGCTGATATTATTGAATGCGCTTTTATTGTCGAGCTTCCCGATCTTAAAGGAAGAGATCAGATTCAAGACTGCAAGGTGTTTTCCATTACAGCATTTGAAGGCGAATAGGCATCACCGGATAAGCTATCATTCTAGACCCGATCCGGTATCCAATAATATTGGGGAACAAAATTTTTGTTTAATATTTTTAAAAGCAATAGAATGGAAATTTTGCTGGATGCGCTGATATCTGTTCTCAAAGAAGTACCGGATAATCCAATGATGCCTGAATGGATCGGTATTCAGTCCAGGGGGATGAAGCAGTGGATTTCCATGCGTATAGCACAGAATATGGGTATCTGTGCCAATATGCTTTTTTGCTTTCCAGGACAGATGATCGACCGGATTCTTACAAGTTTTAATCCCCCGCAGGATCAGGAAGGTCTTCAAGGGCAGCATGAAAGCCTGAATGAAAATATTCTTTTCTGGTCAGTCATGAAATTAATTAATGAGAACAAATCACAAAAATGGCTGTCAAGCATTGAAAACTATATCAAAGAGGATGAAACCGGAAAAAAACTTTATCAACTTTCCATGAAGATTGCAAAAGTGTTTGACGATTACCAGATTTACCGACCCCAGATGCTCGTTGACTGGCAAAATCCTCAATCCCATGAAACCTTGAAAGATCCTGTGGTTCAATGGCAGGCAGAACTCTGGGCAAAGATTGTATCAAAAGATCCTCAAAATCACCTGGCATTTAATGCCCACACCTTTCTGAAAAATTTTTCTTTAAAAAACATCAACACGGATAATCTTCCATCCCGCATGTCTTTTTTTGGTATATCAGCACTTCCTGAACTGTTTTTGCAGGTGTTTGAAAAAATGTCTGAAATGGTGGATATCAACCTTTTTCTGCTGACACCGTCCGATCAGTTTTTTTTTGACATCAAGTCAGAAAAACAGATGGGCAGGATTGCACTGAAACAAGAATCAGATATGGATTTCGAGCAGTTATACTATGAAATAACAAATCCTCTGCTCTCGTCTTTGGGAACAGCAGGCAAAGGGTTCCATTCCTTTCTTGAAGCATTTAATTACCATGAGCCCTTTGATGATTTGTTCCAGGACCCCATAAATGAATCAGGTCAATCCAATACCATGCTGGCGCAGCTTCAGTCAGATATATTAAATCTTGTACAAAGAAAACCAGGAAGTAAGGATGCTCCTGTCACCATTGCCGCATTTGACACCTCTGTTAGTATCCATGCCTGTCACTCTCCCATGAGAGAAGCCCAGGTATTAAAGGATTTTTTATTAAATGAGTTTGAAAAAGACCCTGAACTTTGTCCCCATGATATCATTGTAATGATGCCTGATATTGAGGCATATTCGCCATTTATCGAATCTGTCTTTTCTCTTGAAACCCGTCTGCCATTCTCCATCAGTGACCGCAGGAAAAGATCCGAATCTGAATTTCTGGATGCTTTTTTAAAGATACTGGCACTCAGGAATTCAAGGTTTGAAAAAAAACAGATACTTGATCTTTTACTGTGTGAATCCATTGCCCAAAAATTTAATATTGCAACAGAAGAGATCTATTATATTGAAAAAATGGTTGAGGATGCCGGAATTTTATGGGGCAGGGATGCGGATCACAGGGAAGATATGGGATTGCCTCCCTTTGAAGAAAATACCTGGCAGTTTGGATTGCAACGGCTTTTTATGGGCATGGCCATGCCTGAAAATCATGAGGTATTGGTGCAGGATATCCTGCCGTGTCAATCCTTTGAAGGCCTTGATCTTGAGGTGCTGGGAAAATTTGCAGCCTTTTGTCATACCCTGTTTTCCTGCCTTGACACCTTGAACGGTCAAAAAACAATCGGCAGATGGTGTGAGGCCTTGAAAAAAATATCCATTTTATTGATGGATCGGAATCTTAAAAATGGTGAAGACCTGGTTTTTCTGAGTCAAACCATTGATGAACTGAAGAAAAATGCTGAACAGGCAGGATTCACTGATCCTGTCTCATTTGAAGTGATAAATTCCCACATTGAGCAGAAGCTTGATCAAAATATTTCCCAGGGTAATTTTTTATCAGGCAATATCACATTTTGTAATATCATGCCCATGCGCAGCATCCCGTTCAAGATTGTCGTCTTGATGGGAATGGATGAAAAAGGGTTTCCCAGGCAGGCTTTCAGCCCGGGATTTGACCTTATCAAAAAATATCCAAAGCCTTTTGATAAATCACAAAGGGATGAAGACAGATATCTATTCCTTGAAACCCTGCTTTCAGCCAGGTTAAAGTTTATCATCACCTATACGGGAATGAATATACAGGACAATTCAAAAATTCCCTGTGCAGGGGTTGTCAGTGAGCTTTCCGATACCATGGATCAAAGCTTTGTTTTCCCGGAGGGGGCTACTTATCATTTGTTTCATCCGCTCCATCCATTTAATGAAGCATATTTTAATCAAACAGATTTGTTTTTTTCTTTTTCAAAGGATAATTGCAATATTGCAAAAGCCCTTTCCCCAATCAGCCAGGGAAAGGGCAGGCCCCAAAAGCGGATATTTGTCCAGGCCTCGACCGAAAAAGAATCAAAAGAACCT
>JAOZRF010000407.1 GCA_029940245.1 Desulfobacula sp. | reverse complement strand
TCGTTGGGCTGGAGCTTACAGGCATTTCGAATCGTTTTCATCGTCGTATCCTCTTGCTTGTCTATCAATTGCTTATTCTATTGCATCCACCACTGATGATTGTAGCCCTATATGGTGCAGTTTACTTTATCCTTTTTCTTGCTTTTTTATTCTTCATACCCGTGCAAGAATCCATTGAATCAAATAATTGCACGGATCTGCACATCTTCTAAATTTTAATGATATCCGACCAGATAAATAAAACACCTGAATCAAGGATTCTTATCAAATATTTTCTACGTCTGTAAAGGTATTTCAAACAAATCAACTTAAGAAAATACCAGTTGATTCAGGTAGGAACATCAGGGATGGTCTTTATATCAAAATTTAATGCACATACTTCAGATTTTCCACATGGCTTAAAAACTCAACAATACTTGTCACTATTCATAACTTTTCAAATATTCAACCATTCAAATAGTATCCTTAAGTTCCCTTTATCAAACGCACCTGATAGTCGGAAAGATCTCTGTGTGAAACCTATATCATGGACACAAATTAAGAATTAATTTAATCAAGGTGAAATTATTTTAGGAAAAGGCGACAACTTGCTTGACATCCACCCCTGGTTTGCAAACATTTTTTTTAATCCTGTAAGGATGAAACAAGAGCTTTGATGTCTTCCAGGGCCAGGCAGCGATTCAGTTGAGCACTTTTTGATTTGATGTTTAAAGTGAGGATATCGAGCATATCAGCAGGACAATCCATGTTATGGCTGTCCAGGTATTTTTTTACCAGGCCCTTGCCGCATAAGATATTTAAGAAGAATTGCGCTTCTTTTGATATCCCATATTCTCCCCCGGCATGGGTTCCGGCCACGTGGGTTTTAACCGCATCGCCAAAAAAAGGGGTATTAACGGTCAGCACGTGTTCACAGGTTTGTTCATATACAATGGCATCAATATATTTATAATAATCGTAAAATGTGTCAATATCATCTGTGTTGAGATTGATGTAAAAACCTTGATTTTGTAATGCTTTTGCCGTGGTATAAAGGTCGGCGATTCCGTTTCTTTCGCCAATGCCCAGGGCAGTTGCCTCAAGAACCTGTCCTCCGGCTAAAATCCCCGTCAGGGAATTGGCCGTGGCCATTCCCATATCATTGTGGCAGTGAATCGATATTTTTGTATCAGAGGTTTTAGAAGAAAGCCTTTTTATTTTTTCAAAAACCTGGTTGGGGGCCATCATGCCCGAGGTGTCCGGCAAAGAAATGTAATCAATATGGTGCCGGGTTAATAATGAAACGCCTTGATTTAAAATGCGGTCTTCAGATCTGCCAATATCCAGCATGGCAATGGAGATGCACGCATTGGCGCGTTGTTGTCTGACAAAATCAATGGTTTTTAAAAGCGCATTTAAAATTTGATCCAGCCTTTTTGGTGTCACATCGTTTTTGATATGCAGATGAAAATGCAGATCATTTACATGGGTGTCAAGCAGGATTCCGGCATCTGCCGGATTGGCTCTTCCCATGGCTGCGATACTGATTTGGTATGCATTTTTTTGGGCATGATCAACGAGTGTTCTGACGATATCGGCTTCAATGTCATGGGCAGGCGGATAGCCGGCCTGGCAGATATCCACCTTGAGCTTTTCCTGGAAGTCAAGAATCCTTAACCGCTGTTCCAATGAAAATACAAGCCCTCTATACTGCATGCCTTCCCTTAAGGTTTCATCAATAATGATAATTTTTTTATTTGCCATGGTGTTTTCCTGTTGGAAAAATTGCCCGAATTAAAATACCGGCGGATTAAAATATCCATGAATCAAACCGGGAAAATGGAGGGACAACTCTTCAATTATGGTTTTCATCCCTAAAGGCCGGCCATAGTCTTCTATCTTTGACATAAGCTCACAATATTTTTTAAGATCAAAATTTAAGTTGCGCCACTGGATCATGTCAATTTGATTTGCAGCAATAAATTCTTTTAATGCGGCAAATTCTCTCTCAGAATCTGTAAAGCCCGGGCAGTTAAGATAATTGATGGAGACAAATTTACCCTGGTCTTTTGCCGCGCGAATACTTTTAAGGACATCTGAAAATTGATAGGATCTGGGTCGAAAATAGGCATCATAGCAATTTTCCCGGACAGAATTTAAACTTACCCGCATGGAATCAAGGCCTGCACGACAGAGCTTTTCAACATAAAGGGGGAGACTTGCGTTTGTATTCAGGTTGATGGTGCCCTTGTCTGTCGTTTCCCGGATAAGTCTGATGGCCGGCTCCAGGGACTTAAAAGCCGTTAAGGGCTCACCTTCACATCCCTGGCCAAAACTGACCACGGCTTTTTTAACATGAGCAATATGTTCAAGGGATACCTGGGCGATCTCTTCAGGGCCGGGGGTAAAACAAATTCTCTCCTGGCAGGCACACAGATTGTTTTGGGTTTGAAGGGAGATGCATCCAAGACAATTGGCATTGCAGACCATTGATGTGGGAAGCGGGGCTTCATACCGTTGAAGAAAAAAATTTTTTCCGGCAGGGCAGCCATATTGCAGTGCACAGGTTTCAAGATGCCGTATCAGGCGGTTATCCGGATATTTTTGCTGCATCAGGGAGACACCTTTGACAATCCGTTTTTGGGGCATTTGCCTTAGATCCTGCCGCGGTTCTTTGTCCACAAGAATGGCCGCTGACCTGAAATCGTTTTTCCCGAATCCAACGGCCCCATAGGAAAACAATGGAAGAAGATCTTTGATGCCTTCATCATCATAGGCACAAAAATGTCTGTTCACATATCCTGGTGAGTTAAACACTGCAACCGGAAATATTTTTTCGTCCGGATTAAAGGGGTTTCGTTCAAGGATTTCAATTTTGTTTTTTGCAATATTATAGACAACCGGCCTTCTTTGTGGCAGCAGCATCAGTTCACTGCCATGGGGTATGGGAATGGTATTTTTCTTTTTCAGCACAAAAGGTTTCCTGCCTGACATGCCAACAGCGCCATAGCCTTGCAAATCAAAAATATTGCCATTTTCTACAGCAACAACAGCACTTAGAATATTTTTATGGATACGTTCGATATTTTTATTCCTATCATGAAAATTGTTCTGTGATTTCATTTAACAATATGCGTATTGTATACATCTATCACTGTGAGAGTCAACCCTGATCCTTCATCAAGGTACCACCTGCTGCGTTGACTGCGGTCGTTCCTCC
>JAOZRF010000042.1 GCA_029940245.1 Desulfobacula sp. | reverse complement strand
AGGGGCTGTTCAATCTTGATATTCCATTGGCGATTATTGAGATATCCATAAAATATGGCACAAAACGTAAGTACCATGACAGCAGGCACCAGGAATCCTGTTTTTAACAAGCCTTTTTTTGAAAAATAAATAAATGTGACAAAGGCCAGAAAAAAATTAACTCCAGCTGTCAGAAAAGCTGCTTCAGTGATAGGCGTGAATCTTAAGAAGACAAATACAAAGATGAATGACCCGATGAGACTGCCAAGGTAATCAGCGCTCAGGATATTTCCAAGGTTGGTGGACAATTCTTTGCTGAAATCATTGTTTATCCTGATAATTACGGGAATTTCAAGTCCGATCATGATACCGATAAAGCTTACAAAAAAATAGAGAACCAATATATAATGGCCTGTATAACCATAGGATATATATGTCAGGGTGGGGGAAAACCCTCCGGCAAGAGCTAAGCCTGTTTCAACCCATATAAAGGCGTAAATAAGATATTTTTTCGGAATTTGTGCCTGTATCAGGCTGCCAAAGCCCATCCAGAACAGCATGAGGCCTATGACCATAGCCCATTGTTCAAAGGAATTACCAAGTATCATGGAGGCAAGGCTTGCCTGGATATACTCGAGGATAATACCGCAGGCACCGCTTGCAAACATACAGGCACACAGCAGCACTGATGCAAAACTTAAGCCGGCTTTTGTTTTTGTCATGTGATTACATGGAGAAAGCGATGATAATCGCAACCGCATTAATGGCGCTTACCACAACGATCAGAGCAGCCACATTCCGGTCTTCCTTGACTTCCGTTGCAATATTGGTTGTGGGCAAAAGAAGCTTGTCAACAACTATTCTGCAAATCAACAGCATAACAATTCCAAAAGCAGCATATATGCCAAAACCGGCAAGATCATTGGCCCATCCTGTGAACGGCCCTGAAATACTTGATCTTAGGATAATACCCAAAGCTATGAGGATACCACCAAGCCCGATACCCGCGGCTAAATTATTATCTTTGATCTCATTTCTAACATTAAAGGGCGTAATCAGCTCATAAAGAAATCCAAAAACCAGCAGGACTATCTGACCCAGAATAAAAAAAAGAATGACACTGGCAATACTCTGGAAAAAGGTTCCGCCGGCTCCTGAAATAGATCCGTTAAGAATAAACCCCGTGGCAATATACATCCCTGCTTCAACCATGCCCACGGCCGTATTCCCCACAAGTTTACTTCCGTCGGACCGGGGAAATTCCTTGACGCATTCTTCATCATTATTGATATTGCTCAGCATGATAAAATCATTTATGGACCGGGATGAAAACATGAATCCTGTGATAATAAGCCCGTCAACCAACAATTGGATCAGATCTATAAAAAAACCATTTGAAGATCCGCCCATGGCTCCTGACAATGCAATGGCAATACCGAGATAAAGCCCTGCCCTTCTGAGCCCAACAGCAACATTCCCATCATCAATATGAACGTCATCATCAAATGCTTTAGTCCGCCAGTCATCCACTCGTTTAACCAGCCAGATAAAAAATATGCCCACAACAACATATACAAATCCATGACTTAGCCCTGCAAGAGTTACAGCTATATTCATCCTTTCCTCCTTAGAATTGTTCTATTTACCTTTATTTTTTGGGCCACCGCCACGAAGACCGGGCCCGGCACCTCTGACAGAAGCGTTTTGAGATTTGAAACCCCCGCTTTTTGCAAAATTTGTAGTTTGAAATTTTGGTGACTGTTTTACAATAGTGCCTGATGTACCATATTGCTTTAACCCGTTTTTGGTTTTGCCAAAATATGGCTGTCTGTTCCTATAATTATTGTTCCAGCCGTTCCAGGAATTGTAAGAATAATAGGACGGCCGCATATTAAACAGCATGGAAAAAAAAGCATATTTCCCATACCAGGACCAGAATTGATTACCAGTATTATCTTTTTTCCATTCCCCGTATTTTGAATTGCCCACATAGGCCATTCCCGGCGGTGCTGCCTGGGTCAGACGATCCTGTTCAAATACACCATAGGGTTTGGTCAAAATGGCCATGCCAAGAAATTCAAGATTGGCATTATAAAAGCTTGCATCCACCTGTTCCCAGTCTGTCTCACGGGTTTCACCATTTTCTTCCAGTATATATTTATGGAAATAGGTTTCCTTTGAATCTGCCACAAAGAAAGAAGCGGCATTGTGCCCTCTTCCCGGCCATTGCTCTGTGGGATTAATGGACAATTTTTTCCACAGACTGCCGATATTGCTTGAAAAACTTGAACCTAAGAAACCGGCAGTAATTGATGCAATGGTATCCATTTTATCATCTGTTAACGTATCATATAATTCAGGGCTTACCTGACGTTGAAATGTGGCAAATTTTGGATCATAATAATCCGAGTTTTCATTCCAGGATTCCCTTTTTATGGTCACAAAATATTCTTCTTTCATATCCTTAAGAATTTTTGTGTAGCTTGAATACAACTGGGCCATTTCTGCGGTTAATTTTTTTTCAAGGATTTTGGCCTGTACAAGACCTGAAGAAAGGACTTGTACACTGTCAGTAAAAGCAGCATAGTCAACTTTTGACCCTGCTGTACGCCTGGCAAATTCAGTATCCACAACACTTAAATGATCCCTGGACTGTCTTTCAAGTTCTAATAAAGGAGCAAACCGGGTATTTATTTTTTTACTTAAATCCGAAAAATCAGCCTTTGCTTTTAACATGGGACCTGTTTTCATTTTATCTGCAATCTTTTGGATTTGTTCGGCATTATTTTTTGACCGGGAAAGTAAACCTTCGGCATTGTCAATGGTCTTCCTGATTTTTGAAAAACGTAAAACAGGGGCTCGGGCTAATTTTTCAGCATCCTGTAAAATTTTTTTTATCCGGTCAATCTGCTGTTTAACCTCCTGGGCAAGTTCGGGTTTATTTTTGCTGATCAGGGGTTTTACGTCTTTGTTATAATGTGTTTTTGCTCTGTTAAGCTCATCATGGGCAAGTTGAAACTTTTGAAGCCAGTTTTCCTTTAAGGCATATTCTTCAACCGCCTTAAATTCAGATGATTTCGTAAGACTTAAATATTTGTCCTTATGTTTATCCACCTGGGATTTGCCGGTCTTAATAGCATCAGGCAGGGCACGGGCTTGATTTTTAAGCTCTTTGGGAAGACCTGCCCCGCATCCTGTCAAGACAACAACCAGGCCTGCGATGATCAATCCTGCAATAAAGTTCATAAGGAAATGTTGTCTAACCATCCTTAAAAGTCTCCTTTGCTGATAATGTTTATGCTATCCGGATGAACAGGGATTGAGGTATAAATCTGATATTCTTCTTTGCCTGATCCAGACCATTCCTCAATGGTAAGAAATTTTGTCCGGCTTTCATTTTCAAATTCATACATATACACTTTTTCCTGTTTTGTCCCCCGGTAATAAACAGATGGCCAGTCATCTTCATACCAGAATTTTTCGCCATTGATCACTATTACATCCTTGCCATCAGCAATCTGGTCAAGGTCATCTTCATCTATTCCCTCTCCCGCATCATCCTTTAAATTCCTGAATGAAAACCGTTCAAGGGTCATTGAAACTTCAAGTTCATCATCGAATTCCCATTCAAAATAAATAATTTGCCCGGTTTCAAGACAAAGACAGGTCAGCTCATAAATAAAATACCCTTTTTTGATTTTAAAATCATCAGAGGTCTCTTCATACTTATTTAAATTTTTTACAAAATAGGTGTTACCGCTATATTCAAAAAATGACTGGCTGCCGGCATCTTTTATGCTCAACAAAGCCTTTTTCTGTCCGGAAACAAGATGATCTTTTTTAAGGGTTCTTATGGTTCTTAATCTTTCCTGAAAAGATTTTTGTGTTGCAATATCAAGCATGGAATACCTCCAGATTTAAAACAGGCAGGTTTATGGTTTCGTCTTATACATCTGCCCGTCTTGCTGTAAGTGCATCGGTTCTTGCCCTGAACCGGTCGTTCATTTTCCCCAGCGCGTTGGAGCTCTGGGATGCGATATTAATGGTTTCCTGTGAAATCAACGCATAGGTTTCAAATGCCTGTTCATAGATTTGGCAGGCTTCTTCAAGCGCTTTAATATTTACAGTCATGCCCTGGCTCATCTTTGCGCCTTTAATGGCAGCGCTGCCAATTACTTTAGCCGTGTCTTTCATGGTTTCGGCTGCAGCCTGTTGAACCATATCCAGGTGCTGCAGGGTTTCCATCTGCTGTTCAGCAGCTACCCTGACAGCCAGAGCATTTTTCACAGCCGTTGAAAGAATCATGTCTGTTCTCTGGACAAGCCGTCTGACAAGATGGGAGTTTCTCACCATCATCTCTCCGCCGAATCGTGTCTGGAGATTTGAATTGTCAATGGTCTGAAGATCCACCACGGCCATGGCAAGATCACTGGTAAGCGTGGTCAGGGCTTCTTTATTTTTCGGGTCTTCAATGGTTTCCAGGTGATCCATCAATTTCTGCCAGATGATCTGTCCTAAAAAAATCTGTTCCTGGAGCCTTGGCTGAATCTCTTTTAAAGAATCACAAATGGTGGACAATTCTGATGCATCAAAAGCAACCTGGTCGGCTTCATTCCTTAAATGGTCGCGAATCCCGTCAATGGTGGAATTCACTGTTTCTCTGCGTTCAGCAATAATCTTTAGTATCTCATCTCCTTTGGGCAGCCGGCTAACCGTTTTTGTAAATAGACCCAATATTTTTTTTTGAAAGGGCATCTGGGTTCTTCCCACCATGGTGGGGTTAACCTTGTCCAGCTCCATTTTAATGGCCAGAATATTTTTCCCCACAGGAGAAGAGTCATCTGTGGCAACATTTTTAAGGACATTACCCATTTTACGATCATAAAGGGTCACCTGGGCCTGGGTCTCGTCCATTATTTCCTGGCCCAGACCAAAAACAAAATTGCCAAGCTGCCAGTCAGAGGGATCAGCCTTTATTTTTTCAAGAAATTCATTGGCCCTGGCTTCAATTGCCTGTATATCTTCAACCGCCAGATGTTTGGGTTGTACCGGTTCAAGATTGGAAGGGGTCTGGACCGGAGTTAAGGCACCCTGACCCGATACTTGTACAACATCAGCAAGGACTGGCGCTTTTGCCTGTTGACCAACACTTTGAAGGTCTTTTGCCATATCATTCATGTTCTCCTCCTGAAAAGATATTCTCTTAATACATTTTTTTAAGAAAATTTGCCGGCAAGAAAATTTGCCATGGTTTTAAATTCTGCAGTCTCATTTTTCTCAACAATATCCCTTGACCGGTTGGAGACCTCATGGAGATTGCCGATTGTTTTTTTAAATATGTCAAACTGATTTTTCCTGCTGTCCTGCGACAAATCAAGGTATTCCTTAACCGTTTTGTAAAGATGCTCTCTGCCGATTTTTTTGATTTCATAGGTCAACGTTTCCCCGGGGTATCGCTCTATCATGGAAGGGGTAATCACCATGAGATCATCAATAATGGCCTCAATTTCCCCGGTCATTTCCATTGAAAGATATTTGTCTTTTCTCAATAGAATATTCAGTTTTAATAAAGAATCCAGGATGGCTTTATACTCTTGGTCAGGAGATATTTCCGTCTTTGGGGTAAAAGAAGGGGATGCCTTATGTTGTGATTCAGATCCTTTGGCTTTATTCTTTTTCATATAAATGACAAAGCCGATAATAACAATAAAAAAAATTGCTGCTGCAATGATCATTGTCATTGTGTTGCTCCTTGGTTTAAGGTATTCATACCAACAATATTTTTAAAAAAATAATACAAAACTTTATATTTACAAGGTTAAATCTTGCAACACTCTATATGGCGTATCGTGAAAAATCAAGAAAGGATCAGGGAATTGGCAAGGAAATGATGAATAAGAACAAAACATCCGGATTGAGGGCAATTAAAAGACCGGCCCTTTTTTATGGTTATACCATCATACTGGCTTCCTTTTTTATCCAGGCCTTTGTCTGGGGAACCAGCAATAGCTTTGGCGTATTTTTTGCCCCATTAATAAATGAATTTAGCTGGTCACGATCAACGATCTCAGGTGCTGCATCATTGTGCTTCCTGGTGCATGGTTTATCCAGCATGCTCATGGGAAACCTGAACGACAGGTTCGGGCCAAGGATTATCATGAGTGCCTGTGGCATCTTCCTTGGACTGGGGTTCTGGTTGACGGCAAAAGTTAATTCTGCCTGGCAGCTATATCTATTCTATGGACTTATTGTCGGTATCGGGCTGGGCGGTATAGATGTTATCCCTTTATCAACGGTAACCAGATGGTTTAAAAAAAAACGAGGTTTGATGAGCGGCATCATAAAAGTAGGTACCGGGGTTGGAATGGTTATCATGCCTTTTTTCATCACATGGCTTTTAAAAGCTTATGGCTTTCGCACCTCATTTACTATATTAGCTGTTATTATCCTGTTATCGGTCATATTTCTTGCCCAGTTCCTGGTGCGGGATCCCATCCGGAAAGCACAATTCATTGATAATGAAAACATCCATACATCAGGGAATTTAAAAAAAATTGAAACAGGATTGACCTTTCGGGAAGCCATCCGCACCAGGCAATTATGGACGATTTGTGTCATCTATTTTATCATCCTCTTCTGTGTCTACACCATCCTGATACACGTTGTTCAGCATGCCATTGATCTTGGTATCCCCGCGGCAGTTGCAGCCGGGGTTCTGTCAACCATTGGCGGGGTGAGTATTGCAGGCAGATTTCTGATAGGCGGAGCCGGAGACAGAATCGGAGAAAAGGCAGGCTTGCTTATCTGCCTCTTGTTTCTATTAACTGCACTTAGTTGGCTGCAGATAGCCGGAACCTTATGGATGTTTTATTTGTTCGCCACCATTTACGGCTTTGCCCACGGCGGTTTTTTTTCCCTGGTGTCCCCTTTGATTGCCAGGCAGTTCGGGACAAGGACCCATGGTCTTCTTTTCGGAATTGTCATTTTTTCCAGCACCATTGGCGGTGCCACTGGTCCTTTTATGGCCGGCTATATATTCGATGTAACCCACAGCTATAAAACAGTTTTTTTAATCCTGGCGATTCTTTGCATCATTGCCATTTTCCTGACCGCTTCACTGAAACCGCTGCTTAGAGACAAAAACGTATAAAATAAATTTTATCAAAAGAAAATTATTAGTATTTGCCTGATAAATAAAATCTGTGGTAAATAAGAAATCTATATTAAAAAATAACATCAAGGACACAAAGATACATGGAACCAGAAAATAAAAAAGAGCATTTTATTGAATCAATTATTATTAAAGATATAGAAAATAATAAAAATGACGGTAAGGTCTGCACACGCTTCCCACCTGAACCCAATGGATATCTTCATATAGGACATGCAAAATCCATTTGCCTGAATTTCAATATGGCCAACAAATTTAATGGAAAGTGCAATTTAAGATTTGATGATTCCAATCCGGCAAAAGAAAAACAAGTCTATATCGATTCCATTAAATCCACAGTCAACTGGCTGGGATTTGAATTTGGAACACCTTTTTTTGCATCCGACTATTTTGAAAGACTCCATGACTTTGCTGTTGAATTGATTAAAAAGGGCAAAGCTTATGTGTGCAGCCTTAGTGCAGATGATCTAAGACAATACCGCGGCACCTTGACAGAACCCGGGAAAGACAGTCCTTACAGGGAGAGATCTATTGAGGAAAACCTGAATCTTTTTACCCGGATGAAAAACGGTGAATTTGACGAAGGCGAACATACCCTAAGGGCAAAAATCGACATGTCATCCCCCAATATCAACCTTCGTGATCCCATCATCTACAGGGTAAAAAAAGCGTTTCACCCCAGAACCCACGATCAATGGTGTATCTATCCCATGTACGATTTTGCCCATTGCCTTTCAGATGCTCTGGAAGGTATTACCCATTCCCTGTGCAGCCTTGAATTTGAAGATCACAGACCATTGTACGACTGGACCCTGGATGAACTTGAAACCCCCTGCCATCCCCGGCAGATTGAATTTGCACGATTGAATATCAATTATACTGTTTTAAGCAAAAGAAAACTACAGCGGCTTGTAGAAGAAAACCATGTGCAAGGATGGGATGACCCGAGACTCCCAACTCTGGAAGGCATAAAAAGAAGAGGATATACCCCTGAATCCATCAGAAATTTCTGCGACATTATCGGCGTTTCAAAAAAAGAAAGCCGCATCGATATGACAATCCTGGAAAATTGCCTGAGAGATGACTTAAACGAAAAAGCCCCCAGGGTCATGGCTGTTTTAAGGCCTTTAAAGGTCACCATTGAAAATTATCCAGATGACAAAACCGAGGCGCTTACCGCCAAAAATCATCCCCAGAAAGAAGAAATGGGCACAAGAACCATCACCTTTTCCAGGCAGATCTATGTGGAACAGGATGATTTCATGGAAGATCCGCCAAAAAAATTCTTCCGCTTAGGCCCGGGCCGTGAAGTACGGCTGCGATATGCGTATCTTGTGACCTGCCAAAAGGTTATAAAGGACGAATCCGGTAATGTAACAGAACTGATCTGCACCTATGACCCTGAAACAAAGGGCGGAAATGCCCCGGATGGAAGAAAGGTCAAAGGAACCATTCACTGGGTTAATGCCAATGATTGCATTGATGCAGAGGTAAGGCTATATGACCGGCTGTTTAAAGATGAAAACCCGGAACAGGACAAACAGGATTTTATTGAAAACTTGAATCCCCACTCTCTGGAAGCGCTGGAGTCCTGCAAGCTGGAAAAAAGTCTGATCAATGCAGCGCCTGAAACTGCCTACCAGTTTGAGCGGCTGGGATACTTCTGTCTGGATTCCAAAAATGCAGACAAAAAAAATCCGGTTTTTAACAGAACTGTGAGCTTAAGGGATGTCTGGGCAAAACGGTCAAAAAAATAAACTAATGCCTGACCGAAAACTATTTAAACCGCCAGGTTGTCCCTTCTGATCCATCCTCAAGGACAATATTCCTGGCCTGAAGATGATCCCTGATTTCATCGGCTTTTGAAAAATCCTTGTTTTTACGAGCATCTGCCCGTTGCTGGATTAATTTTTCAATCTCAGAAGAATCAATTGCCTTATCTGTCATGCCCTTGTCTTTTTTAAATTTAAAATAGGAGGAGGGATCTAACAAAAAGATGCCAAGGATATTGGAGATGACTTTAATATCATTATAAAAAAATGTCAGGGTCTCAAGGATATTGCCATCAGGCGTATCATTGGTTTCATCCAGTAGCCTGTTCCCTTTTTTAACTGATTCAAAAATAAGGCCCAGGGCCTTTGCAGAATTAAAATCATCATTCATGGCATTAGAAAAATCATTCCACAGATCTCCTTTCAGCGAATTATCAACTTTGACACCGGCAGTTTCCAGTCTTTCAAGAAATGCATAAATCCTGTCCAGCCCCAAAGAGATTTCTCTCATGGAGTCTTCGCTGTAATCAATGGGGCTTCTGTAATGATTAGACAAAAGAAACATACGGATCACTTCCGGGGAATAGGTCGAAAGAACTTCTTTGATCATGGTAAAATTACCCAGAGATTTTGACATTTTTTCATTGTTAATGTCAACAAACCCGTTGTGAATCCAATATTTAACAAATTGGACGTCAAATACAGCCTCGCTCTGGGCAATCTCATTTTCATGATGAGGGAATATCAGGTCTTTGCCGCCTCCATGGATATCAAAGCTTTCTCCAAGGTATTCATAACTCATGGCTGAACATTCAATATGCCAGCCCGGTCTTCCTTCACCCCAGGGGCGTTCCCAGGAAGGTTCCCCGGGTTTTGCAGGTTTCCACAGGGTAAAATCCAGGGGATTGTTTTTTTTCTCATCTACTGCAATCCTTGCCCCTGCCCTCATGTCATCAGGATTCCGGCCGGAAAGTTTTCCATAACCCTTAAAGGAATCAATGGAAAAATAGACATCCCCTCCATCAACATGGTAGGCTTTGCCCCTTTCGATAAGCATCTGGATAAAATCAATAATGTGTCGGATATGTTCAGTGGCCTTGGGTTCAACACTGGGTCTTAATACATTGAGGGCATCCATTTCATTGTGAAATTCATCAATATATTTTTCTGTAATGACAGCACAGTCCTGGCCGATCTCATTGGATTTTTTAATAATTTTGTCATCCACATCTGTAAAATTCCTGACATAGGTGACATCATATCCCAGCTGGGTTAACCACCTGAAAATCGTGTCAAAAACAACCACGGAACGGGCATGGCCAATATGACTGGTATCATATACCGTCGGTCCGCAGACATACATGCCTACCTTACCTTCTTTTATGGGGATAAATTCTTCTTTTTTACCTATTAATGTATTATAAACTTTTAAACTCATTATTATCTTTCCCATTATTTTTCTGACCGGCCGGTTTTTACCAATAGAGTACACTGGGCTGCAATGCCCTGCTCTTTTCCAATAAATCCCAGCTTTTCAGTTGTGGTTGCCTTTACATTAACAAGGGTTGAATCCATATTCAAAACCCTGGCAATATTTTCTTCCATTTGTCTCTTGTAGGGGCTTATTTTTGGAACCTGGGCAAACACAATACAATCCATATTTGCAATATGACATCCTTTTTTTTCCAAGAGCCGTCCGCATTTTTTAAGCAGGATCATACTTGAAATCCCTTTATATTCGGGATCAGTATCAGGGAAATGCTCTCCAATGTCGCCCAGTCCTGTAGCCCCTAAAACAGCATCACATACTGCATGAATCAACACATCTGCATCAGAGTGGCCCAAAAGCCCCCTATCAAAATCAATATCCACTCCACCAATGATCAGCTTTCTGTCAGGTACAAGCTTGTGGACGTCATACCCTGATCCTATTTTATAGTCTGGTCCTGCCATAGGTTTAATATTAATCATTTATCCAATCATGCAATATAAAAATTAAAAATAATATATTCGTTTCCCTTTGAAAAGTCAAAACATAGTAAAACCATGGCGTTTCCATGTTGAAAAGTAATAACACTTGTGTCATATTAATTTTACTTTATTGATAATATTTTTTATAAAAACTTCTATACCTTTGAACCTTTGCAATATTTTTTTTATAGAGGGTTAAGATCATGTCGATAATTGACAATAAACATTATCATTTTTCTTTTAGTCTGATAGACATTCAAAAAATTGATCCTTCTCCCTATCAACACCGCAAATACTTTGATGAAAACAGCTTAAAAGAACTTGGAGCAAGTATTTTAAAAGATGGATTGATTGAGCCGATCATCGTCCGGCCGCAAAAAAAAGGCCGGTATCAGCTTATCGCAGGGGAGCGAAGACTCAGAGCAATTAGAAATCACACTGATTATAGTGTTATTCAGGCAAAAATAGTTAAAGTAGATGATCTTCAGGCAAGAAGGATAGCTGCTACAGAAAATCTTTTAAGAAAAGATCTGTCAGCAATAGAATCCATTGAAGCCACCATTGAAATCATTGATGTGGAAATGGGCAAAGAGCTTCACTATTTGACGGTAGGTAAAACACCCCTTGAAAGAGTCCATAAATTGCTGTCAAAGCTTGATTCTATAAGGGTTAACAAGGATAGGGACTACATGGTTTCAGATGAATCTAATAACCATTTCCACAAATATGTGGAAATGGTAAAAGCAATCTTTAAAAACCTCCCTAAACCATTAAAATGGCAGTCTTTTTTGGTTCACGATCTGATTTTATTAACCGACATTCCCTCAAAAGTTCAAAAAGCATCTGTTAAATACGACTTGAATAAGGCGCAGACCAAAGCTCTTGCAAAGCTTGCGCAGGTGTCTGACAAGGCTTTTCACGAGGTTACCAAGAAAAATTCTATCCCGTTTAAAGATAAGAATAATGATCTTTTGCCAAAACTTAAGTTAAATGAATTCAGTGCGAGAGAAATCGGAAAATTCGCAGATCATTTAAAAAAAATAAACCAGAAAAAAGAACAAAAAACAAAGAGCTCCCAACAGGAATTTTGCACTGAAATCAAAGTTGCCCTGATGACACGGCTTGGCATCCCTCATGTTCGTATTGCCCAGCGGTTACATATCCACAGAGAAACCATTTCAAAATATGCTCGG
>JAOZRF010000406.1 GCA_029940245.1 Desulfobacula sp. | reverse complement strand
GGCGGTTTGATCTGGCGATCCGTCGAATTTTTTGTTCGATTTCAGGCGCTATACCCCGTACGGTGATTTGTTGCATGATTCACTCCTTAAATCTTTTTGATTTATTATATGATTCAAACCATCGTATGTCAAGGCAGATGAAAAAAACGGGGGTCAGGCTTGGCTTGTTAGCTGAAATATAGGTTGAAAAGGTCTTAGAGTGTACTTTTTGGGTGTGAAAAGGGGGTTTTAAGCAATATCAAGAATAAAGAATGGCCCCCCGTCAAAAACAAAAATTGACAAAAAATAGTCAATGAATTATTATGTACAAAACAGGTGTACAGAAATAGCATCATTGTCACAAGGAGACTTTTTCCATCATAATGATCCTGCCGACCGACTTATTGCAGCTACTGCAATTCATCATAATGCCCCTTTAATCACTGCGGACAAAAAGCTGAAAAGATTAGAGTTGTTGACGGTTATATGGTGAGTTTAAGATTTAAGTATTAAGATTTAAGTATTAAGATTTAAGATTTAAGTATTAAGATTTAAGATTTAAGTATTAAGATTTAAGGTGATGGGGTTTGGCGTTGTTGTTGACTCATTCTGATTTATCGTATAGACTAAATAAAGTAGACTAAACTTAAGGTCAGGGGTATATTATGGAAATATTAAATATTCATTATGCAAAAACACATTTTTCAAAATTGTTGCTCCGGGTACATTCCGGGGAAGAAATTATTATTGCAAAGGCTGGAAAGCCTTATGCAAAATTAGTTCCTTTAAAACAAGTTACCAGAAGAATGTCAGGTATTGCCAAAGGTAAGGTAACAGATGCATTTTTTGAACCTTTGCCTGAAAAAGAACTCCAAAAGTGGGAGTAAAATTTAATGATAATTGATACCCATATTTTTCTTTGGTGGCTTTTTGATGACCTCCGGTTACCGGTTAAAATTAAAAAGTACATGCAAAATATTAATCATGCAATATATGTAAGCTCAGCATCGGTCTGGGAAATTGCTACAAAATATCGTTTGGGGAAATTGCCTGAAGCTTCTACAGTGGCAACAGATGTTCCGGAATGGATTATAAAAGCAGGATTTCAATCTTTGGATATTACTCCTGAACACGCTCAACTGTCAGGAGCCTGGGATATTCCCCATCGAGATCCCTTTGACCGGATGCTGGCAGCCCAATCCAAATTGGAAAATCTCCCATTAGCCAGTATTGATAAAGCAATGACACTCTTTCCAATTAAGGTTAATCGGGGTTGATGGGGGGGATTCTAAGCTTTGGATACAGACCTGAAAACAATATATTCTCATTATGACGTTTTGTCAATATATCATATTGTCGAAAATCGATCAAAAAAATAATTGGAAAACTGGTGTGCTATAAGAGTAGGACAAAGAAAAAAAGGTCGGATTCCCGAGCTGTGGGATGGAAGAGGAAAAAGAGATATAAGGCAAGAATGATCGGTGGGTTTGTGGAATGGGTTTCATCAGGTTCCGGGCTCCGGGGCGCTGGGTTTTTTTAAAGATTCTATCCTTCTGTTGATACCCCACTCAAGCCGCTTTATTTCCAACCCAGGAACACTATATTGCTGAAAGACATTTTTCCAGCCTGATACGGCCTGCAGAACATGGTCAATGATCTGATCGGCGGCTTCAATGTTATGGGCATTGCCCATGCGTTGCAGTGTTTTTCTGCCTGGTGGCAGAAAGCCCGCGCCGGAAGGGAAAGATAATGAATGCTCTCTTTTTTCGTGTATATCCGGCAGCACGTCGTACACGGGTGACAGGGAAAAGCCGGATGCTTTATGGAGCATGCAAAAGTTTTTCAGGTGATCATCCGTATTCCCGATGGCTACATTAAAAATCATCTGCCGGAACAGGGCGGGGATATCCATTGAAGGCTGACAGCTATGGGCTTTCACCACATTAAACATATCATCATAACTTAAAAAATAATACCCTTGCGCCTGCAGCAGGGTTTGCATACTGATCATATGATACCGGCCGCCATGATTTGAAATGTCGAACCGCCTCACCAATAAGGCCTCCCTGCTTCCTATCTGGTGAATTTCAAATTCAGGCACGAGCAGTCCAGATCGTTTTGCCAGTTCAAGCGAGGCTGCTTCAATGGATTCTACATGAAATCTATCATTGTGCAGTGGGAATTTTGCTATCCAGAGTGATCCGGTTTCCTTCCGGCAAAGGGCTTTCGGCCGCGCCCCTCCCAGGCTACTCCCGCTTTGATATAACAAATGCAAGGCTTTTTCATCTATATGTGATCCTGATTCGTATTGAAGTGCTGCATCCAGAATGGTTTTCATGTTTTTTATGTGGGCTGAAGCATCCGGCCGAGGCTGTCTATCCGGTCTTGATTTAAAGGATAGCGCGCCTAATCCATTGGACCCCACAACCTCAAGTAACCGCGGAATCGTCTGATCGCCCCTTTTGAGCTTTGCTTTTTTAATCAAAAGGGCTCTGCCCCAGTCATCTGGAAGCGCATCTTCAAAAACGGCATGCACACCTTCCGGTCTGTTCGTCTGGAACTCTTTTGCGCTCAAGGGCAGATTCACGGGGTCCAAAGAAAAAGCCATGGGGTGGTTAAGATACTCTGGTGCATACCGGAAAGCACCCTGAATGATTCCTCTGGGATCAGGCAGTGTGGTGACGATTTCACCGCAAAACAATGTGGTGTTGTCGGGAAGTGTAACGTTGACAAGCAATCGGATCATTGTGTTTTCCGCCTTCGCACCCGCTGCCGGTTCTTTGTTTTTTTAAGGGCCTCATACCTTTCGAACAAAGATTCGCTGGGGGCTATCAATTTGTCGAAATCCTCCAGTCTGCCGAGCATGGACAGCACTTTGATCCATGTACCGATGGATACGGAAGGACTGCCCTGTTCCATTTTGTAGAGCGTTGGAATCGATACCCCGATTCTGAAGGCAAACTCTTTTTGGGGATCGTTTAACTCCAGCCTGGCGTTTTTCAGGCGCTGCCCCAGGTTTTTCAGGGCTTCATTTTCTCTAACAGTAACCATATTTTGTTTTATCGCATAAATTTTGCATTAATACAAATTATTTTTTTAATGGGGTCAGGCTTGGCTTGTTGGCTTATTATTAATGGGGTCAGGCTTGGCTTGTTGGCTTATTATGAGATAAAGTATCAAGGTGATCAATGGGATCCATGTGGACGTTAATTAATATTCATGGTATAA
>JAOZRF010000405.1 GCA_029940245.1 Desulfobacula sp. | reverse complement strand
TTAAAAATAGTGAGAATAGAAAGAACGACAAATAAAATAGTAATAGGATTTATTTTTTTAAAATCAATTCTTGGCATTATATGATTTCCACGATCACCTTAAAATTTAAAATTTTATCTTCCTCATTATCTTCAATCTTTTTTTCTAAAACATCAATTTTACCAAAAATCTTGGAATTTCCAAGAGTTAAAATATATTCAGCAAAATCAGAATCAGAATTGATCCTCATTGCGCCATTTATAATAACTTTGGCCGATATGTTTTTGGATTGTTTTGTATCTTCATTGGAAATTTGTTTATTCTCATTTTTTTTCTTGTTTTGATCGGAAAAATCTGCCTCAAGCGAAGAAATATAGATGTTTGCCGGAGTCGTTGAACAAATCTCATTGATCACGGCCAGAGGGAAATAGTCTGAAATATATTGGTTTCTTAATTTGAGTTTATCCTCTGTACGAGAAATCGTTTTAAGTATAGATTCCTTATTAATATTTGGGTTTAATTTATTTTTTGAGAGAACAATTTTATCTCGGGTTTTCATTTCCCGATTTTTGACAAATCCCTGCCAGCTTGAAAACGTGGCACAAAATATAAAAATAAGGACAAATATGATTGATGAGGCAATATTGATGTTTCGTTTTTTCTTTTTATTTAATTTATCATTATGGGTAAACAAAAAATTGGGTGTATAATCGTTGGAAGACAGTGAAATCGCAAACGCGGTCGTAATAACTCCTTTTTTATATGCATTTTCAGGATAGGGTACATCCAGGGAACCGGGCAGGGCATCAAATACAGGATCAAAGAGCTCAACATCCGTTAAGGTCATTTTAGCAGTAAATTCCATTAAAGGATCACAATCAGTTGCCTCCCCATAGAAAAAGAATTTTTTCATTGGTATATTATCGACAAAATGTTGAGAACAATATTCACTGGTTCTCATAATTTTTTCAATCAAGCGTTCACAGGAATGTTTGATTTTTAAAAAACCTTTGCTTTGGATACTTTTTAACGAGGAAAGATATTCAAGAACTGTTTTATCAGGTGTTTCAATAAAATCTTCAACCAAATTATATGAACCGGTTCTAATGGTTCTTGTCAACAGGATACTTGTATTGGAAAAGCAGACTATTTCTGAATTTTGTCTGGATATATTGACAATTGCAAAGGGTGAATCCTGTATTTGAAAATACCGGCTGTGAATAAAATTTTGAAGAGCAAAGGGTATGGTGGTTATTCCATCAAGATCAAACCTTGTTTTTGAAAACAGGTCTTTTAATTGATTAACCGGCGTTTTTTCTATTGAAAATGCAAGAATATTTTTCTTTTTGACATTTTGGACTATTTTATCTCCGATTATTTCAAAATCAAATAGTTCTTTGTCAGCATCAAACTCAATTTCTTTTTTTAATCCCCAGAAAGCGGCATTTGCAATTTTTGCCCGGGCAATATCAGGTATGGTAATATTTCGTAATTGTATTTTGGCAGAGTCAATCGTGCACCATGTATTAATTTTCTTGAGTCCCTGTGTAAACTCTTCTAAACACGAGTCTAAAAATAATGCATAGCCTTCATCCTCTATTCCAAAATTTTCAGGAAGTTCAATATTTGACCATTTTATAAGTCTTTTGGATTTGTTAGAACTTAAAACAAGGGTAATGTCTTCCGGATTTAACAAAACACCTAAATTTAAGTTTTTCCCCTTTATTTTTTTTAGATTGGAAGCTTCAAATACAGGTGTTAAATTGGCAGGTTCAATTTTTTTTTGGGCAGTTGAAATATTTTTTTTAGAATTTTTATGACTGACACCACGAATTAAATCTAATAATTTTTCTGTAGAATTTTCTTTGACAGATGTTCCCAAATCTTCTCCACAATCCAGAGGAAATTAATAATTTATACCAGGCATAATCCTTAAAGCTTTTGGTTGTCAATTAAATAATGAAAACTTATTGTATCAAATATCCCTATAAGGTATCTAAAAATTTAGTAAAATCACCATCACCGCTTAGGCTTATTGTATCAACCTCCACACCGATTCCATGATGATTCACCCGCATAACTTTTGCCGCAAAAGTAAACTTTTTACCACTGGAATCTGTAAATATGATCGAGATATTTTTATCCTGGTCAATCTTTTTTTTCATTTTGATAAAAGCACCAGTGCAGGAAATATCTTCTAATTCCGCAACAATTTCTGTTTGTTCAGTGCATACGTTAACTTCTATTGCAATCTTTTTTCGTTTTGCCACACGTTCATCAATGCGATATATATTCTCTGTGTCAGGGTTTTCTTTGGCTGATTCAAGAATCGACAGAATTTTTATATCTGTATCCTCATCTGTTTCAAGAATTTGGCGTATGAGGTAAAGTTTATCAATCATAATACTTCTTCCTAACATATATTTGCATAGATAATTATTGAAAACAATCTTGCTGATTTCTGAAAAATTGTCAAGCAATTATTGGAGCATAATTTGAGTTTAAATATTATGAACACAATGCTATGATATCCTTAAGTATAAAAATAGAAAAGGAAACTATCCATAAATAAAAACAATGTTGAATATAGATGGTATAATAAAAGGTTTTGGAGATCAGATTCTGCTGGACAATACAGGTTTTCGGATTAATTCTGGTGAAAGGGTAGGGCTGGTTGGCAGAAATGGTCATGGTAAAACCACTTTGCTAAACATGATATCAGGCAGTGATCACCCGGATGAAGGAAGTATATCATATCCATCAGGATACAGGATGGGTTTTTTATCGCAAAAAATTTCTTTCACAAAAACCAGCGTTATCGAAGAAGCCATGCTGGGACTTTTAGAACATGAAAAAGATCATTCCTGGAAAGCTGAAAAAATTCTGGCAGGTCTTGGATTTTCTCAAGATGATCTAAAAAAAAATCCTGAAGAATTTTCAGGTGGTTTTCAGGTCAGGCTTAATCTTGCCAAGGTATTGGTTTCAGAACCGGATCTTCTGATACTTGACGAACCAACCAATTACCTTGATATTACATCCATTAGATGGATTTCACGATTTCTCATTTCATGGCCCAGAGAAGTCCTGCTGGTCACACATGACAGAGGTTTCATGGATGATGTTGTAACTCATATTGCCGGCATTCACCGGCATAAAATAAAAAAATTTAAGGGAAATACGTCTAAATATTATTTACAGGTTGCCCAGGATGAACAAGTATATGAAAAAACACGGCAGAATGAAG
>JAOZRF010000404.1:570-3231 GCA_029940245.1 Desulfobacula sp. | reverse complement strand
GCGGGAATAACTCAGTGGTAGAGTGCGACCTTGCCAAGGTCGAAGTCGCGGGTTCGACTCCCGTTTCCCGCTCCAAAAAACAAGGCGGCTTGGCCAAGTGGTAAGGCGACGGCCTGCAAAGCCGTTATTCTCCAGTTCAAATCTGGAAGCCGCCTCCATAGTAAACAAAAGGGTTTCAAGAGTTTCTTGAGACCCTTTTTTAATGGTTAAAAAAATTATCCCCCACCTTTTCTAACCGCATTATCTCTGAGTATATTCTGTTGTAAGTTTTTTTGTGCATCCACTCTTTATAAAATGAATTTAAATTTGACTTTCATTAGTAAATTGAATAGAGCAGTAATATCTACAAAATAAAAAGGCATAACTGATATGCAAACAATATTTCCATTTTTTGAAATATAATATGAGGATAGATGGAAAATAATTATACCTATAATGACCAAAGCGGGCGATGCCCGCAACCCAGATTTCAAAATATTGCCTCGCCAAAGGAACCTATTCTTTTCCGCTTCCAGCCGACGTTTGCGGAATTGACTAAAAATTTTCTTGTTTTTTATGACAAGGTTTCAGGAGTAAGGCACTATAGAACTCATTTTAACTGTATATCGAGATAAAAATATTATAAAATCAAAAAACAATAAAAAACTTGTTGTTTTTTTAAAAGGTTCAAACATTTGAAAAGGGTATTTTATGGGGAAAAGTTCTGATAAAAAAGATGAAACACGGAGAACATATAAACATGGCACAATCATTAGATAAAATTACGATAAAAGGGTTCAAGTCAATTCAAACGCTTGAGGATTTTGAGCTTACAAGTTTAAATGTGCTCATTGGAGGAAATGGTGCTGGAAAAAGTAACTTTATCGATTTTTTCCGTATGTTACGGGCTATGATGGAATTGCCATTGCCGGATCTTACTAATGCAAACTTAAAGGCTTATATTGCAGATGGAGGCGGTAGTGATGATTTTCTTTTTAACGGTCCAAGAATAACTAAACAGATTGAAGTGGAAACGAGGTTCGGCTCTAACGGTTATCGTTTTAAGCTTTCTCCTACTGCGGATGATACATTTATTATCAATGATGAGGCAAGGTATTATGATGGTGGGAGCACCGGATGGTGGGAAATGGGAAGCGGAAACATCTCACCTGAACTGATAACAGAAAAAGACAGAAGAGGTGTTGCCGGTGGAGCCAGCATAGCTTCTTATATTTATGAGGCTATTTCTTCTTGGAAGATTTATCATTTCCATGACACAAGCAAAGTTGCTCCAATGCGTCGTTTTGAATCGATTGATGATTGTGATTATTTGCGGTTTGATGCAGCCAATATAGCTCCATTCTTGTTTGAATTGAGAACTAATGAAAAAAGTACTTATAATCAAATCGTCGATACAATCCGTTTGGTTACTCCATTTTTCAATAATTTCATCCTGAAACCAAACAAAAATGAAAAAATCCGCCTTCGTTGGGAACAGAAGGGTTCTGACTATCCATTAAAACCAATTCATCTGTCCGATGGTACGCTTCGATTTATCTGCCTAACAACAGCCCTTCTACAACCAGAGCCACCATCAACCATCATTATTGATGAACCAGAATTAGGACTACATCCATATGCAATTGAGATTTTAGCTGAATTGATAGAAGCTACATCAAAAAAAACACAGATTATTGTATCAACTCAGTCTCCCTCTCTCATCGATTTTTTTAAACCAAAAGATATTATCGTCGTGAACCGTAAAAAAGGTAAGTCAGTTTTTAGCCGATTGAGAAAAGAAGAACTATCTTCTTGGCTTAAAGATTATTCACTTGGTGATCTATGGCGTAAAAATATTGTTGTTGGAGGGCCTGTCCATGAGTAGTCTCTACATTGTCGTGGAAGGGCAAACGGAACAGACCTTCGTACGTGATGTGCTATCACCGTACATGGCATATAAGAGAATATATCTTCATCCCGTCTTAATTGGGAAACCCGGGCATAAGGGTGGTAATATTCATTTTGGGAGAGCTAAGAAAGATATTGGAACATTTCTTAAGCAACAGACTAATACCTACATTTCGACAATGTTTGATTATTTTCGAATTGATCCCAATTGGCCTGGTATGAGTGATGTATCTAAGCGAATACGGAATGGGGCAAATCTTTCAGCCATTGATAAAGCCAAGACCCTTGAAGCAGAAACTTTTAGCGCTATCGTTGAGAGCTTTTCAGGACATGACTCTGAAAATCGGTTTATCCCATATATAGAAATGCATGAATTTGAGGCGTTGCTTTTTAGCGATGCTGATATCCTCGCAGAAAAATCCGGAATAAATATATTGGAGATTCAGAAGATTAACGATGAGTATGAAAATCCTGAAGAAATAAATGATAATCCAACAAAAACACCTGGCAAAAGGCTTGAAGCCCTGAAAACTGGATATAGAAAGGTAGCTATGGGAAAAACAATTTCTGAAGCTATAGGAATTAAAAAGATCCGAGAACAATGTCCCCATTTTAATAACTGGTTGACAAAACTTGAGAATATTAAAAATGAAACAGAATAAGAGACAATTTGCCGTTAAGGCGGGTATTATAGATGACGCTGATCAATTTATATAATTTTTGATCTTTTTATTTGAATCGCATGAAAAATGGACGGTAAAAAATCGTTATAGT
>JAOZRF010000404.1:0-560 GCA_029940245.1 Desulfobacula sp. | reverse complement strand
CATGCATTGTTGATGTACTGTCATTATATTGAAAAATTTGTGGCTGGTTACTTATCGTGCTGGGGTAATGAATTACCTCCAACCAAAATTAATTAATATAGAAAATTTAAATGTAAAAAAATATCAAATTTTCTTCAAAATCAGACGGCTTTCTTGACGGCTTTTCATTCCATTAAACGGGTTTTAACGGCTCGAAAAGCCTATAAAATAAGGTGGAATACGCTTAAATCCGGCATCTCACGCCGGAAACCCGGGTTCGATTCCCGGTGGATGAGAAAAAAGGCTGATCAGGATGATACCATTCCGGCCGTTAATCCCAACGAGATCTCTTCCAAAGAGTTTCGGCAGAACTGGGCTCGTTTAATTCAAAAAATTTATCCCGCCGAAACCTGGTATTTTCGATTCGATTCCTGAATTGGTTTATGAGTTTTTGATTCCCAAATTCCGGCAGTTGGCCGGGATTGATTTTTATTGACCTTTAAGCAAATAAAATGCACCCTATGAGTCATGAAAAACATTACGTTTGAAAATCCGATGCTTACCAGAGAGCTCTTCGGTCA
>JAOZRF010000403.1 GCA_029940245.1 Desulfobacula sp. | reverse complement strand
GCTGATTTCCATGGTGACAAAAGTTTATCAAGAGTTTGAAATTGCCGAGGCAAGGGTTGAACAGGTTGATGCCCTGATTCTTTCCGGGGGAGCACAGTTTTTCAGACCTGAATTGGGCAAGAATCCTTATGGTTATGGTGTCCTGCCCGGGGTTGTCACCAGTATGGAGTTTGAACGGCTTATCAGCGGCACAGGACCGGGACTCAGTTCAAACTCAAGGCCGGAAATTGGAAAATTGATTCATCCTGAAACGGGCAAGCCTGTGCGGAAAATTGCCTGGTTCCAATGCGTGGGGTCCAGGGATGTTCAGACCGACTCACCATTTTGTTCCAGTGTCTGCTGTATGATATCCATAAAAGAAGCCATTCTGGCCCAGGAAAAATTTGGCCCGGATATTGAGACCACTATTTTTTATATGGATATGAGAACCTTTGGCAAATCATCTGAAGACTATAGATTCAATGCACAAAAGGAAAATCATGTCAGCTTTGTCAGGGCAAGGATTCATTCCCTTATTCAAAATCCTGCAAAAGATGAGACCTCCCTTCTGGCAAAATATGTGGATATTCAGGGGAATAAACATGAAGCTGATTTTGACCTGGTGGTACTGGCAAATGGCCAGCGGCCTGCCAGACAGATGACAGAGTTTTCAATAAAAAATAATTTGGAGGTCAATCCCTGGGGATTTATTCAACCAAGGCCTTTCTCAATGGTCAGGACATCAAGGGAAGGAATTTTATGTGGTGGGTCTCTTTCCGGGCTGAAAGATATTGGTGATTCAGTGACCTGTGCATCGGCAGCAGCCCTTGGGGCTTGTAAAATCATGGCCCAGGCCGGGAAAACGACGATCCAGGCAAGTGATATGGATGCAATAGATGTGGATGCGGATGAGATTGCGGATTTTGCGATTCGGGCAAGACAAACGCCTAAAATTTTAACGGTGTTGTGTTCCTGCGGGAATGATCTTTCCGCCAAGCTGGATATTGAAATGCTTCAGAACGAGCTTGGCAGGATTCCGGAAAATGAATCCGTTGAAATAATGGATAAATTCTGCATGGATGAAGGCTTAAATGAGTTGATTGAAATGATTCAGACAAGAAAGCCCAATCGGCTGGTTATAGGCGCCTGCCTTCCCGGCATCCGGAAACAAAGAATAAAAGAACTTGGCAAAGCCGCAGGGCTTCATCCAAGCCTTGTGGAAACCCTGGACATCATGTCACTCATAAATCAAACCCCGGATTCCCGGATTGAATTTTCAACTCAGCGAATCATAAGAGAGTTAAAAATACTGATATCAAAAGCCAGGTTTAAAAATCCCGTGCCGGAAGAACGCATTGTGTCCAACCAGAATGCCATGGTGATTGGCGGAGGCATTGCTGGTATTACTACAGCCCTGTCAATTGCAGATTCCGGATATCATGTGGATCTGGTTGAAGCCAATGATAGCCTTGGCGGAAATTTGCTCTGGATGGATAAAACCGTTGATAATCTTGATATCAAGGGGTATCTGGATGACCGGGTAAAGCAAGTTGAATCCCATGAACATATCACGGTTTACAAAAAGGCAAGGGTTAAAACATCAGAGAACCGTCCGGGAGAATTTGCCACGGTTTTGACCGAAGAAAACGAGCCGACAAAAATTATTTATCACGGGGTGACCATTTTAGCTACCGGGGGCAGCCAGGTACCCCTTGAGTTGAACCAAGATGCTGGACAATCAAAAGAGATGACCCAGAAAGATTTTGAAATTGCAATTCAGGAGCATAATATAGCGCCCGAAAAACTGGGAACCGTTGTGATGATCCAGTGTTCGGGAACCAGAGAAGAAAAGCAAAATTATTGCTCCCGGGTCTGCTGCATCAGGGCATTGAAAAATGCACTTTTTCTTAAAGAAAAGAATCCGGATATTCAGGTCTATATCCTTTATCGGGACATGATGAGCTATGGATTTTATGAAGAATACTACGCCAGGGCAAAAAATCTTGGGGTAATTTTTTTCCAGTATGATCCTGCGAACAAACCTGTGACCCAGATGCAGGATGGCAGTGTCATTGTCAAAGCCCATGATCTCCTGCTTGATATGCCAGTGGAGATTGAATCCGACTGTGTCATTCATGCCACTGGAATTGTACCGGATCTTCCTTTTGCACTGGCAGATCAATTTGGTGCTAAGCTGGATGCCTTTCATTTTTTTAAGGAAGCAGATTCAAAATTTCGACCAGTGGACAGTATGAATTACAGGGTTTTTTCCTGTGGCTTGTCCTTGAAACCATGCACCATTGAAGAGGCAGTTGCTTCAGCAGAAGCATCAGCCATCAGGGCTATAAGGATTCTCTCCCATGACAGACTGGCTTCCGGGAAAATAGTGGCTGCCACCCATACTGCGACCTGCAGCCTGTGTAAAATGTGTGTTGATACCTGCCCCTATGGGGCCCGATTTGTTGATGCGCTGGAAGAAAAAATAGTGGTGGATCCTGCTGCCTGTCAGGGATGCGGCGTTTGTGCATCAGTCTGTCCAAGTGATTCTGCTTTTTTAGAAGGTTTTGGCGGGCAGCAGATGCTGGATGCAATTGATATGGTATTGTCATGATATTTTTAAAGGGGAAAAATTTATGGGGAAAGTAAGTAATGAACAGCTGCTGGAACAGATCGGCCCGGTCAAGGAGATGATACAAACCTGCATTCAATGCGGCACCTGCACCGCTTCCTGCCCGAATACTGAATTTATGGATATCACTCCCAGACATATGTGGCGGTTGCTGCTCACGGATCATGCAGAAGCACTTTTTTCAAGTAAATCTTTTATCATGTGTTCATCCTGCTATTATTGCACCTTAAGATGTCCAAGAGGGCTTGAGTTGACCCAAGCCATGAGTCTTTTGAAACAGGCAGCCTCAAGATTGAAATTAAAGCAGTTTCAGCGCTCTTCCCTTTTTTATGACGCTTTTCTGGACAGTGTCAAAAAACATGGAAGGCTCAGGGAAATGGAATTTATGACCCATTATTTTATTTCAATGAAAAATCCTGTGGTTCCGTTTGGCTATGCATCTTTAGGACTTAAGCTTTTGGCTAAGGGAAAGGTCCGGCCTGAATTTGGTTCCAGCGGCAAAGGAAATTTAACTGCATTGTTTAAAAAAGTGGCAGAACTGGAGGGATGAAATGAAATACTTATATTATCCGGGCTGTTCATTGGAAGGCACCTCTGTTGAATATAATATTTCCACAAAAGTATTA
>JAOZRF010000402.1 GCA_029940245.1 Desulfobacula sp. | reverse complement strand
AAAACAAAATATCCTGTATGGGTGGAGGCTCTGCATGTCAGGTCACAGGGGAAATAATAAATCTGATTATTTTTTATTGCATCCACCTCTTTCCAGCCAGGTTTTGAGAAAAAATTAATTGCAGCCTCTTTGTCAGGGTCGCAGCCATAAATAACCTGGGGGTTAAATTTTATCCACTCTTTTTTTGTGACATTTATGATGCTGCCGGTTTTGCCGAAATCAGGCGGGATGCCTCCGGCAGCAATTATGATTTCATTTTGAAAGGAATCTTTGCCCGGGGTCATGATGGCATCTTTTCCCATGAGTCGTATGACACGTTTCTTTTTTAAGTTATCGATACTGGATAATTTTTGTTTTATAAGGTTTATTTCAGATTTGTTTTTTTTAATGATTTGGAGAGCTTGTTTCTCGCGATCAAAGATTTTGCCAAAAGCCATTATGCTTTTATTAGAATCTTCAATGGTGCCGGTTTGAAAAATAAATAGTTTGCAATCTGTGTTTTCAAATTTTTTGATTATATCTTTATGGATCAAAGAAAGAATAATCAAATCCGGATTGACAGCTTCAATTTTTTCAATGGATGGCCAGCTGAAGCCTCCTATGATTTGTTTGTCACCAGCACCTGCAAGGGTGATATCGTGATAGGTAATGGCCTTAACAAAATCTTCTGCATCGATTTTAAAAAGAATTTCAGTGGCTGATGGTACAAGGGACACAACTTTGCGTGGTGTCTTGATAAAGTTTAAATAATTCCCTTTTGAATCCAGAACTTTTACAGGATATGCAGCAAAAGATGTGGTGCAAAATACAAAAAACCCGGTAAGGATTAAAATACATGTGCTGATGCCAAATAGTTTTTTAATCTTCATAAAGTTCCTTAGACCATAAAATTTTTTACATAAATTCAAATCTTTCATCAATCCCTGATTTCATAATCCGGGTCAGAATTCAACCCTTCCGGATGGCTCTGGGTGCGATATAATTTTCCATTTTTACCAAATTCATAATCCGGCTTTCTGCCAAAACCGTGCTCGTGATATTCTGTTCTGTATAATTTCCCATCATTACCGAGATCATAATCCGGATGCTCAGACCATCCCAGGGGGTGAAAAGCAGTCCTAAATAATTTTCCATCAATTATAGTGTAGACTGGAAAATTATTTTCCAGAGAATAAGTACCTGAAGTCCTGAAAATTTTTGGATTATACTGATTCATTTTATTTTTCCTTTAATAATTAAATCATGGTTTGTACTGGATATAATTTATATTAGCCAGGGCAGATTTTAATAAATGCTGCCCTGATTTTTTATAAAGCACTCAATCAAAAATCATATCTCATGCCAATATAAAAATTTCTTTCCGGCATAGGATATCCTTTTACATATTCATAGCTCTTATCGAACAGGTTGTTGATACCGGCATCCAGTGTCAAGCTGCCTTTTGTCTCACTTGAAAATAACACTTTGCTCACTGTAAAATCTGCCACGGTAAAGCTTTGGACTTTTATATCCTGGTAAGGCCATCCGCTTTCAAAGTCAGTTATTGTTTTTTCTCCGATATAGGCAAAGTTAAGTCTTGCCGAAAATCCATCAAAATCAGATACTGAAATACCATAAGAGCCTGTCAGATCTGATGTGTATAAGAGATCCTCACCTGTCACCTTGTCCTCATATTCCATAAGATATGTGAATCCTGCATAGGGTTTGATTTCAAAGTCCCAGCCAAAATAATCGCCAATATCAAAACTTAAGTCTCCTTCAAAACCGGATATTTTCGCTTCTCCGACATTATCCCAGGATCTATCCCCGTTCGAACGGGTGACGGATTCTATCTTTTCCTTAAAATCAGTATAAAAATAAGTTATGGCACTGGATAGAGACCGGTAAAAAAAATCAATTCCGCCTTCATAGGTTTTACTTTTTTCAGGTGCAAGGTCTGGATTTCCCACATACTTGGTTCCCCAGACAGTGTAATCTGCAGCCATCTGGTCAGCACCCGGCATGACAAAAGCCTCGGAATAACCTGCCCGAAGCTTTAAATTATCGGTCAAAAGATATGCAAGACCGACATTGGGGGTAAGATTATTGTCGTCCGCTGTCTTTCCGGCAGGTTCTATGACCTCGACTTCATAGGTGTCGTATCTTAGTCCGGCAGACAGAATCAGTCTTTTTTCCAATAATTTGGTTTTAGCCAGCAGGAACCCGGCAGGGTTTTCGTAAGATGTTTTTTTGGGATCCCATGAGGCTTCAACATCATAATCCACCCAGTCAAAGCCTGTGGTAATCAGCGTATGTCCAAAATCGACTGAGACCTGGGCCTGGACGCCTTGACTGTCTGTTTTTTGTTCAGAAGGGATGCCGGTATCCCATCCATCAGGATTGCTGCCTGTGGGGTCAAACCACTTATCCTTATCTTTGCCCTGGAAATATCTTAATTTCCAAAGAAAAAATGCATCTGTTGTCTGGCCGTCTAAAACCAGATCATAAGAGTAATTGGATTTATCTGTATAATCATCCAGATCATTCTGACTTAAATAACTTGGAGAGCCGGCCCCTTCCACTTCAAATCCGTTATAAAGAAAACCAACTCGATTATTGGGCAAAAATTCATATCCAATATTCAGGCTCAGGTTTTTTCTATCATCAGTCCCGGTATTGTGGTATTTGTCCCCATTGGCTGTGGTATAATCATCTTCAGATTCTTTTGTAACACTTCCTGAAAAATCAAAGCCTTTATACTTTCCTGCAAGCCCAGCACTTATCTCTTCATGCCCGAAACTACCTAAATACCCTTCAGCAAAAATAGAGGTTTTCTCTTTTCCCTGTCGTGTAATAACATTAACAACACCCCCCACAGCAGCAGAACCGTATTGAACAGAAGCAGGCCCTTTGATGATTTCTATCCGCTCAACATTTTTGGTCATGATTTTTCCTACATTTCCCGTGCCGGCTCTTCGACCGTTAAGCAGGATCAATACATGCCCTTTCAGGTCATTGCCATGGGAATCTGTCCTAAATCCCCTGATACCTATGGTGGTAAGATTGCCAGGGTATTTTCTTGTGGCTATTCCTTTTTGTGCCAGAAGATCTCCAAGGTCCCTGGCTGAGGACTGCCTGATTTCCTGTTCATTTATCACTGTGACATTAACAATAACTTCTTTTTTTTGTTCTTTAACTCTTCCTGCCGTCACCACTATGGTTTCCATGGTTGCTGCAGATGAATTTTTCAATTGATTT
>JAOZRF010000041.1:4505-12265 GCA_029940245.1 Desulfobacula sp. | reverse complement strand
TTCAGGCAGCAGTGGACTGCACAATCAAAGCAATTACTCAAGCTCTTGCCAACAAAGATTCTGTTACACTGGTTGGCTTTGGAACATTTAAAACAGCCAATAGAAAAGCCAGAAAAGGCAGAAATCCCCAGACAGGCAAAGAAATTGACATTCCTGCCAGAAACGTACCCAAGTTTGTCCCTGGAAAAGCATTAAAAGACGCTGTAAAATAAATCAGGTATGGGGTCAGGCTTGCAATAAAACAAGCCTGACCCCGTCTGCAAGAACTTAAGGCCGAGAGTTGTACAGGCTTTCCGTATATTTTTTTAACCAGTCCAACATTTTTTTCTGGTCCTGATCCGGATTTAAAAGGGTCTTTTGCTTTTCTTTCAACTCCTCCAGGGCTTGTCTGCAATTTAATTTTTTATCATTCTTATATCCGATGATCTGATCTTCTTCAAGTGAAGATTTCAACCGGCTTATGTATAAACTGAATTCTGTATCTTCAGTATAGCCTTTTATATCGTCAAAATTTCGAGCAAGTATACGATTTGCCAGGGTTTTTATCCTCAGGCAGTTCAATTTTTTTATATTTTCTATTGTATCCGAATGTAAAGCCGTCTTTGTTAACTCCTTCAGGGATTGATGAACCAGATTGATTTCTTTTTTCTCCTGAAACGAAAAAAAACCATCCTGATAAAGGGCTGCATCCGGGTCCATGTTGGGAATAAACGGATATTTATAATTGCTGTGATATAGGATAAATTCAAAAAACCGTTTGTTAGAAATTTTCTCTATGTTTTCCCGGGCCTTGTTTCTGGATTGTTCCGGCAGTTTATCCCAGAATCTTTCAAGCGCGGGCAGCACGATCAAAGCATCCGCGGCACGTTTCCTGATAACAAAGGTATCCTTTATATCCATACCTGAATCCATACCTAAAATATCGTCCTGATCAAGCCTGAGCCACAGACTTTGATTTTTATAGACCAGGGATGATCCAAGATGAATCACCGGGGCCATATAATTTACCGTTGATCCGAAAGATGCCGACATCATAAGACAAATCCGAAACTGCGTATTCTGAATATCCAGTTTTTTGTCAATACTATTTATTCTGACCTCGTCCCTGGTTTTATTAAAAAAATCCAGACAATATTTCCAGATATCTTTTTGCTGAAACATTTTTTTACTCAGTTCGATAACGGCTTCAACATCATTGAGTGCTTCATGGGCCCTGCCGGAGGTTATAAAATTATTTTCCCGGCTGATGCTGTCTAACTTTAATGTCGGTTTTCCATCAATTTGAGGCCAGTTTAAACTTTTGGGATGAAATACCCTGAAAAGAACAGTCATCGGCAGAATGTCCATTCTTGCACACCCATTGGCATATTGATGGGAATAAGGATCCAAAAGGTTGCGATAAAACATGAAACGTAAAAATTCATCGTCAAATCCAAGAGAATTATACCCCAGACTTATGGTTCCGGAAGTATTTAATATTTTGTGAATTTTTAAGGCTGCGTTATACTCATTGATCCCACGCTTTAATTCATCATAGGTCAACCCATGAACTAAAAAAGCGTTTGGCGAAGGCACGATATCTTTGCGCAGACAAATTGTAATACTTTGTCTTTCGATTTCATTGAGTTCAAGATCTGTTCGGATGCAGGCAAAGGTTAAAATCTGATCAAAAGCATGATTTAAACCGCTGGTTTCAACATCATAAAACAAAAAAGTTTTCATTTTTATTCCACACTTTCAAAACAAAAAGGGGACAAAAAGAATTCTTTTTGTCCCCAATAATTTGATGGATGATTTTATAATATATAAAAAGATTATCTTTTTGAAAATTGGAAACTTGCCCTTGCGCCTTTTTTGCCGTATTTTTTACGTTCTTTTGTTCTTGAATCCCTTGTGAGAAATCCTGCACTTTTTAAAACACCTCGAAGATCAGGATCTAAAAGGACAAGTGCTTTGGATACACCCAGACGAATAGCGCCGGCCTGACCTGATTTACCACCACCCATGACCGTCACTTTAATATCAAATTCATCGCTTTTTTCAGTGAGTACCAAAGGAGCTGAAAGCAAATCTCTTGTTACATCCAATTCAAAATATTGGTTCAGATCTTGATTATTGACCACAACTTTACCATTGCCCGGGGTTAACCATACTTTGGCTACAGAATCTTTTCTCTTTCCCGTCGCATAAAATACGTTTCCACTTTCCATTGATACTTATCTCGTCCTTTTTCCTTAAATTTCAATTGGTTCAGGTTTTTGAGCAGCATGGGGATGCTGATCACCCGTGTACACAAATAATTTTCTGCAAAGTTTTCTACCGAGCCGATTTTTAGGGAGCATCCCCTTAATCGCCTTTTTAAGAACCTCATTGGGTTTTTTCTCAAACAATTCTTTTGCTGTTTCTGATTTAATACCACCGATGTATCCTGAGTGGCGGTAATATATTTTCTGATCCATTTTATTACCTGTCAAACGGACTTTGTCGGCATTTATTATGATAACCCAATCCCCCGTATCAACATGGGGTGTATAAAGGGGGCTATGTTTCCCTCTGATTCTATATGCCACCCGGGAGGCCAGTCTGCCAAGGATTTTATCCTTGGCATCAATAACACACCAATTTTCTTTATTGTCTGATCTTTTTGCACTATATGTATATTTTTTCAATTTTCTCAATGCTCCTCATTCATAAACACAATCGGCAGTATTTACATAAATTTCATACCAATGTCAAGCAAAATTTAAATTTACTCTTGTTTATCTTTATTTAATTCACTGGACCCAAAGGAAGGCAGGTTTTTCTTCGGCGACAGTGGTTGAGATATTTTACAAGACACTTCAGCATTTAAAATGCCACCATTTTCAACAATAAGATCTTTACACGAAACCTTACCTGAACAAATTCCTGTGGAAAGGACAATTAATTCCCTGGATGCAGTCAGATCCCCTTGAAAATTTCCGCCAATGGTAATGCTGGATACCTTTGTTGCAGTGGCGTTCACCCTTCCATCCGGGGCAATAATGACCACATCGCCTTCAATTGTACCGGTTACCTGACCCTTGATGATCAAGGTGCCTTTGCTTGATATTGAGCCTTCAATTTTAAGTTCCCGGTCAATAATTGAAAGATTTTTGCTATTTTTCTTTCCCACTTTTCATCTCCTTATTGAGTTGGGTCAGGCTTGCATTCCATTTATTTTGCCTCGGTTATGTCGATGCGTTTTTCAAATATCAAATCAGCCTGTTCATTAAAAATAAAGATAGACGCTTGTTTAAAAAAATCAGGGTCAGCGTGATTTTTGATAATGAATTTAACGGGTTTAAAATTGGTGATTAAAAAATACTGCCCTTTTTTATATTCAGAAGGGATACCATTCTTTAAAGACGAGGCTGGTACCACAAGCCACTGATCTTCATTGTTATTACCGGGTTTCAATATAGTAAAAATTCTTCCTGATACATGCACTTGTTCAGTGGATATATTTCTAATATCAAATCTAACCAGAAGGTCACCTGTTGTCTTATCCTTTGTTACACTGAATTTTTCGATATCAATATTTTTTTTAATAACCCTGGGCGGCATGGTTTCATTTGATGATTCCATTTCTGGTGATGATTCTATTGATTCACCTTCAATCCCTGGCTCTTTTCCTTCAATCACAAGTCTTGCCATTAATATTTCTTTTTCCCGAGTCAGGTCATAGACCTTTTTTTCAGCCAGAACAAGCCTGGTTTCTGCAGGCTTGACCGCTTTGGACAATCCTGTATAAAGATAATAAAACAGCGCGGCTGCAATAAAACAAACCATACTTATGATAGACAGGATCGTTACAAGAATCTTTAGATAATCACCAGATTTCATCACTCCAAAATCATCAATAATAATAACTCTTTTCTTGCGAACGAGCTTGATTGGCTTTGGTTTGGAACTGGTTATTTCTCTTTCCATCTCTCTTGATATATCTTCCATATTCCACCTAATTTATGTGAGCGGGGTCAGGCTTGTATAGTTGGCTTTAGGTCAGGTCATGGGGTCAGGCACTAATTATGGCTTAACATTAAGATGTTGATATGCTTTTTGTGATGCCTTTCTGCCGCTGGAGGTTCGAAGCACCATTCCCATTTTCAATAAAAAAGGTTCTACCACATCCACAAGCGTATCTGTTTCTTCCTGCAATGTCGCTGCAATGGCTTCAATCCCCACAGGCCCGCCTTTGTAAAAATCGATGATCGTTTTTATATACTGCCTGTCAAGGGATGTCAGCCCCAGCTCATCAATTCCTTCAAGTTCAAGCGCGGCCTGCACACTCTGTCTGGTCACTTTTCCATGGGATTTTACCAGGGAATAATCCCTGACCCGCTTTAATAATCTATTGGAAATCCGGGGAGTTCCTCTGGATCGTCTGGCAAGTTCAATGGCACCATTTTCAGAAATGACCGTGTTCAAAATTGCCGCTGATCGCTTAATAATGACAACCAATTGTTCAACGGAGTAAAAATCAAGGGTACGAAAAATCCCGAACCGATCCCTGAGAGGAGAAGATAAAAGACCCACCCTGGTTGTTGCGCCCACAAGGACAAACTGCTTTAGCCTATATCGATGGCTTCGGGCATGAATCCCTTTGTCAAAAACAAAATCAACAGCAAAATCTTCCATGGCAGGATATAAAAATTCCTCAACAATCTTTGGAATTCTGTGAATTTCATCAATAAAAAAAATGTCTCCTTCACCCAGATTGGTTAATATGCCAATAAGGTCACCCCCTTTTTCCAGGGCCGGTCCTGAAGTGACGATTAAATTCTTTTCCATTTCACTTGCAATAATATGGGAAATAGTTGTCTTGCCCAGGCCGGGAGGCCCATGAAGCAATATATGGTCTAAGGATTCATTCCTTATTTTGGCAGCCTGTATGGCGATTTTCAAAGTTGCAACAGTGTCATCCTGACCGATATAGTCTTTAAAACTTGTGGGCCGCAAGGATATCATATCAAGGGATAAATCATCAGATATGCTTTTGGGTGTAACAATGCCCTTTTTATCAGAAGAATAGGAAAGAATATCATCGCTCATGGATTATCTTTTCTCCCCAAAGATCTCATCAAAAAGTTCTTCTGGTGTTGAAATCGTGCTTTTTCTTTCATAGGCCTCTTTGATCATCCTTTTTGCTGATAAAGAAGAATGACCCAGTTGCTCCACAAGAACCTCTGCAACCTGTTGACAGATATAATTCATTTCAACGGGAAGTTTGTCCGGGTCCATGGTATTTGCATTATCTGTCACAACGATAAATTTTTCAACCTTCCCATGAAGGGTTGCAATAATTTTTTCAGCAGTTCTTTTACCAATTCCACTTAAGCCTGTTAAAAACGAGACATCTTTTTTTTCAATGGCATCGGCTATTTCACCAACGGACCTTGACATGGCTTTCACAGCTTTCATGGGCCCTATGGCATCAACTGTAATAAAGGTTTGAAAAAAGGCTTTGTCCCCCATTGTTTCAAAACCAATAAGAACGGGTTTGGGTTGTCTTTCTGTCAGGTGGTAATAAATATATAAGGACACCTCGTTTTTCTGAGAAGACCTTAATTTTTCAATCATCTGGGGCGTTAATACGACTTCATATCCAATATTGCCGCAAATCAGTAAAATGCCATCAGACTCAAAATGAAGAATTCTGCCTTCAAGAAACCCGATCATAATATTTTTTTATACCTGTAATATCCTGTTATAGCCAGTCCCAACGCATCTGACGCATGGAAAGGTCTGATGGGTTCTTTGTGTTTTAATAAATTTCGGACAGCCCTTTCCATCTGAAATTTATCTGCACGCCCGTTACCGGAAACAATTTTTTTGACTTCTCTTACAGGGATTTCTTGAACATCAAGCCCGGCTTTATATGCTGCCACAAGCAGAACACCTGAAACCTTGCCCAGCATAATACCTGATCCAGGGTATTTTTCAAGGGAGTATATGTCCTCAATAACCACGTGGTCCGGCTGAATTTTACAAAGAAATTCCAGGGTCTTTGAATAAATCAAGTCAAGCCTGTAATGAATCGGGTCTTTTGCATCTGTTGCGATGCTCCCAAAGGAATACCCGCAAATTTCATTTTTATTTCCTTCTATAACACCAATGCCGGTGCCGGCTAAACCCGGATCAATGCCGACGACTTTTATCCCAGACATTGATTATAATCACTTTAGTTTTTTTAATTTTTCCCGGGCATATCCGGCTTCTTTTGTGCCGGGATGTTTTTTTATCAATTCTTTTAAAATCAGCCTGGCATTGGCTTTTTCACCCAGTTCAGCAAAGGCATATCCCTGTTTCAACCTTGCTGCGGGCAGCTTATTGCTGTTTGGATAGTCTTCCAGTACCTTCTGATACTCCAGAATGGCTTTTTCAAACCATTTTTCCACATAATAACTTTCAGCGATCCAAAATCTGGAATTGTCCGCATTATCAGAATCCGGATATTTATTGATAAAATTTTCAAACTGGATACGGGCATTTTCATTGTCACCGTCATCAAACAATTTTTTTGCAGCATCATATAATTCCTGGACAGAGCTTTTAACAGGTCCCGTTGATGGTTGATCTTTTTTATCCATTTCTCCGGCTGCTGATGGCTCAAACCCCATATATTTTTCCAGGCGTATCAATCGTTCATAGTTTTTTGAGATGGCCTGATCAAGCCGTTCCAGTTTTTCTTCTAAGGTTCCGCCACCTTTTTGATCGCCTCCTGCATAACCATGCTTAATCTCTTCAATCTGCCCTTCAAGTTTTTGAATCCCTTCTTTAAGGATCTGAATTGTATATTTTAATTCTGCATAGGCTTCCTGGCTGATCGTATTGCGATCATTTAATTTTTTTTCCAGGGCCTCTATCCTTGACTGATTTTGCCGGCTTAAGATGTCATAGGCATTTAATTTTTCTTTGTGCATGGAAAACTGCCGGTTATTTTCCGTTTCCAGAACCGCCACCTTGGTTTCAAGGGCAGTAAACTGCCCTGGTTCTACACAGCCGGAGAGAAAAGCAATAACCATAATACCCAAAAAAAGATAATTTTTTTTCATGACCAAGCTCCAAAAAAGTAGGGTCAGGACAAAGCCTGGCCCCGTCCATCAATTAATTAATTACAAAATGAGCGCGTCTGTTGATTTTATAAGCAGCCTCGGTCATTGCAGAATCCAGGGGTTTTTCTTCTCCATAGCTGATGGTATTCAAGCGGGATGCTGAAACACCAAGATTAACCAGATAGTTTTTTGCCGTGTTTGCACGACGGTCACCCAGGGCAAGGTTATATTCGGTTGTGCCGCGTTCATCACAATGGCCTTCAATGGTTATCATTAATGAAACATTATTTTTTAACCATGCAGCCTTTTCTTTTAATCCGGCTTTTGCGATTTCACTTAAATCTGAACTATCATATTCAAAATGAATGTCCTGATTCTCAAATAGTTGCTTTGCAGCCAGAATCCGGGCAGCTTTCTGGGCTTTCTCCCTGGCTATCTCATCTTCAAGTTTCTGCTGGGTAATCTGGTCAGCTTTGGCTTTTGCCGCGGCTTCGGCCGCAGCTTTTGCATCGGCTTCAAGTTTCGCTTTTTCCTGATCTTCTATGGTTGTTGCATCAGACACAATTGTTTTTTTTGCACATGAAGCAGTCAAAAAAAGCCCTGCCACAAGAATTGCCATTACCAGATTAACCCATACCCTTTTTTTCATTGGTTTATCTCCTATTTTTCTATTTTTAGTGGGGT
>JAOZRF010000041.1:0-4495 GCA_029940245.1 Desulfobacula sp. | reverse complement strand
TCTTATTTTTTATAAAGGCAACCATGCAAGCCTGACCCCGTTTATTTTGACCAGTCCGGCTGGGTCTGTTTACCCGCTAATCTTAAAAGTCTTCTCGGGTCAGATCCGGATGCATTCATAACAAAAATTCGGGAAACCCCTGCCTCCCTGGTTGAGGTAAATGTCAACATACTCCCATCCGGCGACCAGGACGGATCTTCATTATCTCCTGCATTCATGGTCAATTGAACCGGCATTCCAGAATTAATATCCATAACAAAAATATCGATATTATTCTCTTCAATTCCCACATAAACAATCTTTCTGCCGTCCGGTGACCAGGCCGGAGATGTATTATTCTTCCCTTTAAATGTTATTCTTTGAGCATTTTTTGATTCAAGATCCTTGATATATATCTGGGGGGTTCCTGTCCTTTTTGATGTAAACACTATTTTTTTTCCATCTGGTGAGAACTCAGGCGAAACATCAATCCCCCAGCTATTTGTCACTCTTTTTATAATTTCACCTTTTATGCTTAACAGGTAAATTTCCTGGTCTCCTGAAAAGCTTAATGCTGCAGCAAGTTTTTGCTGCCCGGGCATCCAGTCAGGAGAAATATTCATGCCCTTGTAATTGATAATTGATCCTCGTTTTTCTTCAATATTTTTGATAAATATATCTGGTTTTCCCTTTGCATAGGAGACATAAGCCAGCCATTGGCCGTCCGAAGACCAGGATGGAGAAAGTGATATACTTTTATGTCTTGTTACCTGTTTTATGTTCCGTCCGTCAAAATCACAGGAAAATATTTCTTTGTTCCCATTTACAGTTGAAACAAAAGCGATTTTGCTGTTAAATATACCCCATTTACCCGTCAACTGATAGGAAATTTCACTGCAAAAAAGGTGTATCATTTGTCTAACCTGGGATTCAGGGCCCGTATATATTTTGCCAACCAGAAGCTTAGCATTAAAGGTATCAAAAAGTCTTAATTTAAGGGTTATTTTCCCATCCGTTTCAATGATTCCGCCGGTAATTAAAAGGTCAGCCCCTATAGCTGTCCAATCCCGAAAATTAATCTCTCCGAGCTGAATTCCGGATTCAGCCGGGTTTGATAAAAATGCAACGGGATTCATTATTTTAAGATATCCTGTAAAATCAAGGGCTTCTTTTAATATGGCCTTTGCTGTTTTTCCAATATTGATCTCTTGTGCATTGCCATTGAATGGTTTAAAATCCGTCACTGCCACAGGGGTTTTCTTTAAAAAAGGATTGGTGACATTGATATAATCATAATCCCTGGAATATGCAGGGGCTAAAAAAATTAAGTGTCCGCCCAGAAAAACAAAAAATATATGTAAAAGGATTTTATTAGCCATAGCCCGGCTATAATATCTCTTATTCATTTTAAAAGAAACCATTTTTATTTCAATCCTCTGGGTGTAAAAATCACAACCACATCATAGGAATACATTCCAGGGGGTAATGTTGGCAATGGATTTGTCTTTTTAATTGCTTTTTTGGCAGATTCGTCAAGGTATGGATTTCCTGACCTGGTTTCATAAATAATATCCCTTATTTCTCCGCTTTTTAATATCTTGATCAGGATTCTGACTTCAAGTTTCTGATCTATCCTGGCAAGGACATCATTAAACACCCAGTTCTGTTCTATTTGTGAACCTAATGCAATTTTATACAGATCAATGGGCGTAACCCCCTTTTTCCCGGAGCCGTCAGATGCCTTGTTTCCCTCTCCTTGTTTTGTTGCACCCTGGTCCTGTACCCTTTTTTGAATACGGCTTAGCGCCTGGGCAATCCTGGTTTTGGTCTGATTTTCAATTTTCTTTTCCAGATTTTCCTTTGATTCTGCCGGAAGTTTATCCTGGTCAACTGCTTTCTTAGGTTTGGGTTCTACAACGGGTTTTTTCTCTTCAGGTTTTTTCTTTTTTTTCTTCTGCCGGGCCATCAGATCTTTTAAATTTTCAGGTTTTGTTTTTAAACTTATTTCCGGTTTAATACTTGGAATTGTCCTTTTCTCCCGGGGGGGTGTAATCGGCAGAGGGGTCGGTGATATTCCCTCTTCTTGAGAGATATCTTTTTCCCCGGATATTTCCCGGATCACGGGCTCTGCTGAAAAAGAAACCAGATCAACCTGGATAACAGGCGGCATTGATTTTAGCAGTCTAAAGTCCTGGAAAAAAATCATTCCATAAAAAAGTAAGACATGCCCAATCAGGGAAACACAAAAAAAAATGACCCTGGTTTTCCCGTTACCGTCAAAAGGGCTGAAAAAAAGGTCTCTTCTGTGCTTAAAATTTTCTGGAGAACTCATAGGCATTGATCAGGATTTATCTTCATTTTCAGGAAGGGTTATCATCCCCAGGCTGTCAACTCCTGCCTGTTTTATCTTTGAAATTACATTGACAACAATGCCATAGGGAACTTTTTTATCTGCCCTGAGATATACATTTTTTTTGTCAAAATTTTCCAGTATGGCTCCCAGTTTATGGGTCAGAACCTCGATACTGACAACCTGATCGTTAATAAATACTTTATTGGTATCATCAATGGATATAACGAGCCTTTCTTCACTGCCTTTCAGGGCTTTTGAGGTGGCCTTGGGCAGGTCAACATCAATCCCCTGAACCATCATGGGCGCGGTCACCATAAAAATAATTAACAGGACAAGCATCACATCCACAAAAGGGGTGACGTTAATCTCGGACATGAGCTGATCATTACCAGAGCCTAGTTGCATTATCCCTCCATCTGCTTTTGAATATCACGTTCCATTATATTTGACAAATCTGCAGAATAGCTTTGCCATTCAGAATCCAAAGCCCTTATCCGGTCTATAAAATAATTATAGGCAATAACGGCAGGGACTGCCACGGCAAGTCCTGCTGCCGTTGCGATGAGTGCTTCTGAAATACCGGGAGCCACAACAGCCAGGCTTGCAGACCCGGTTAAGCCAATCCCATGAAAGGTCCCCATGATCCCCCATACGGTCCCGAAAAGACCGATAAAAGGAGCTGTATTGCCTGCCGTTGCCAGAAAGGGAACCAGTTGAACCAGCCGTCTGGTTTCAACACCAATAGATCGGTTTAAGGATCGTTTTATACTGCCGCTGATTTGGAAATATGAATTTTCTGTCAGTTGTGTCTGTGCCTTTTTTCTGTCTTTAGTATCAGATCTTGTCATTTCCATATATGCAGTGATAAAAATTCTTGCTGTCGGACTTGATCTCAATGCCTTTGCCTTTAAAAATGCCTCGGCAAGATTTTGACACTGCCAGAAAATATCAGTAAAATCAGCAGATTCTTTAAATGCCTTTCTGATATACCTGAATTTAATGAAGATAATGGCCCATGATGTTATTGAAAAAAACAGCAACAGCAGCATGACAAATTTAACAACCGGTCCGGCATTGCTCAACATGTAAAACAATCCAATGGTTTCCGTGGTCATAGAACCTCTCTTATCTTTCTTACGTTCTTACGTTCTTTCGTTGATAAAATAATAAATAAAATTTTATAAAACTAAGTATATGAGCAGGCATTTCATGTCAAGTTCTTATTAAAAAACAAAACCCCGGCACATATTTTACGTACAGGGGCTTTGTTCAATTATATAATGGTATTGATATGGTTACCGGACGATTACATCATTCCGCCCATGCCTCCCATTCCACCCATGCCGCCGCCACCCGGCATTCCACCAGGCATTCCGCCGCCACCAGCATTTTCATCTGGTTTTTCAGCGATCATGGCTTCTGTGGTCAGCATAATAGATGCGACACTGGCAGCATTTTGAAGTGCAAAACGAACCACTTTTTTAGGATCCATAACACCGGCTGTAATAAGGTCTTCATAAACATCTGTTCTTGCATTGTAACCAAATGCGCCTTTACCCTCTTTAACTTTATTGATAATAACAGAACCTTCAACACCGGCATTGTCAGCAATTTTGCGAAGGGGTTCTTCAATGGCTCTTGCAATAACAGCAACACCCAGTTTTTCTTCGCCTTCAAGATCAAGTTCTGTAAGGGCTTCAATGCTTCTGACAAGGGCAACACCACCGCCGGGAACAATGCCTTCTTCGACGGCTGCGCGGGTTGCGTTAAGGGCATCTTCAACTCTGGCTTTCTTTTCCTTCATCTCAGTTTCAGTGGCTGCGCCAACATTAATAACGGCAACACCGCCAACCAGTTTGGCAAGTCTTTCCTGAAGTTTTTCTCGATCATAGTCTGAAGTCGTTTCTTCAACCTGTGCGCGAATCATTTTTACACGACCTTCAAGGGCTTCTCTGGAACCTGCACCATCAACAATAGTGGTGTTGTCTTTATCAATAGTAATGGATTTTGCCTGACCCAGGTCCTCAAGGGTTACATTTTCAAGTTTAATTCCAATATCCTCTGAAACAACCTGTCCACCCGTTAAAACGGCAATATCTTCCAGCATGGCTTTTCTTCTGTCACCAAAGCCGGGAGCTTTAACAGCAGCAATATTCAAGGTGC
>JAOZRF010000040.1 GCA_029940245.1 Desulfobacula sp. | reverse complement strand
TGGAAATGAGCGGCTGAAAAGATCTTCAATAGCTTTTTTGCCTTTATCTGAAAGCTTTCTTGTGCCTGTTCCACAAAAAGTTTCATGCAAAATTACAGGCTCATATTCCTTCCATTCATTTCTTTCCCATGTATACCACTTATTTTTCCCCTGATCAAAAACACTTACGGGCCTGTTAAAAAATTTGGCAAGCTCAACTCCCCAGCCAGTTCCTCCTTTAACAGTTTGATCTGGTTGAATCCAACCTATGGCAAACACCTGATATCCCTTATTTACCATATGAAAAATAGTCTGAAAAACTTTTCTGATCTTGTCAGCCTGGGCATATCTTCTGCCCATTCGAGCAGACACGATCTCCATGCTGATATTACCTTTTTTCAAATCTGCATCAGAAAGCATTGTAATATTCTTCTGCCGGGCACACTTATGGCCTTCAAATGAAAAATTTATTTCATTAATGCCATACTTTTGAGCGTATTCCCCAAAGGTTTCTTCAGCACCTTTGAGTCCACCACTGTACAAAGTGTATTTTTCTTTCTCCATATTGTTTATTTCTCCTTTTTCCCCAACTGATTAATTTGCGTTCAATTTATATAAAACAAACTTAATTAAAGAAGGTCTGCATAAAAATCATTGCCTTTATCATCAACAATGATAAAGGCTGGAAAATTCTCAACTGTAATCATATAGACTGCTTCCATTCCAAGTTCTTCATATTCCAGCAATTCGACCTTTTTGATAAAATCTTTTCCAAGACGGGCTGCAGGGCCACCCGGGGAACCCAGGTAAAATCCGCCATATTCCTTGCAGGCATCGGTCACTTGCTGACTTCTGTTCCCTTTTGCCAGCATGATCATGGAAGCTCCCTCTTTCTGAAAAACAGGCACATAAGGGTCCATTCTTCCGGCCGTGGTAGGGCCGAATGCTCCCGAAGCTTCACCATCCGGTGTTTTAGCGGGTCCTGCATAATAAATAATATGCTTTTTCAGATATTCCGGCAGTCCTTTACCGGCTTCAAAGCCTTCCATGAATTTTGCATGGGCAATATCCCTTCCCACAATAATTTTACCAGTGAGAGACAGCCGTGTGGCAACGGGATGTTTGGAGAGTTCCGCCCGGATCTCGTCCATGGGCCTGTTCAGATCAATTTCCACTGCCGCTTTCATTTCAGGCTCTTGTTTAGGCAGATATTTGCCCGGATTTTCTTCCAATTGTTCCAGAAAAATCCCATCCCTTGTAATTTTCCCCTTGATCTGACGGTCGGCAGAACAGGAAACCCCGATACCGATGGGGCAGGAGGCTCCATGTCTCGGCAGACGGATCACCCGGATATCCAAAGCAAAATGCTTGCCCCCGAACTGGGCGCCAAGTCCAAGTCCCTGGGATTTGATCAGCACTTTTTCTTCAAGGTCAATATCCCTGAAAGCATGTGCCGTCTCACTGCCCTTGGTGGGCAAAGAATCCAAATATCTGGCTGAAGCCAGTTTCACAGCTTTTAAATTAAGCTCTGCAGAGGTTCCGCCAACAACAAAAGCAATATGATATGGCGGACAGGCTGCTGTTCCAAGGGCTTTCATTTTTTCCAGCATGAAATTAATCAGGGTCTCTTCTGTGTTCAATACTGCTTTTGTCATCTGGAAAAGGGCGGTTTTATTGGCAGAGCCCCCTCCTTTGGCCATGAACAAAAATTTGTATACATCTCCCTGAACAGCGGCAATATCAATCTGGGCCGGCAAATTGGTTTTGGTATTCACTTCCTTGTACATGGTCAGAGCAGCATTCTGGGAATATCTTAAATAATTTTCTGTATAGGCCTGGAAAACCCCTTTTGAAAGTTCTTCTTCATCATCTGTCCAGGTCCAGACCTGCTGGCCTTTTTTAGCCATTACAATGGCGGTTCCAGTGTCCTGGCACATGGGATAGACCTTTTCAGAGGAAATGACGGCATTTTTTAAGAGTTCCAAAGCCACATACCGGTCATTGTCGCTGCTTTCAGGATCATCAATAATTTTTCTTAAACTTTCAAGATGTTCAGCCCTGTAAAGATGGGCCACATCTTTAAATGCCTGGTTTGAAAGCAGGGTTATAGACTGCGGTTCCACCAGAAGAACCTCTTTTCCCTCAAACTCTTTTATCCTGACATGTTCTTTGCTCAGAAGACGATATTTAGTTGTATCTTCTCCCAGAGGAAACATGGTCTCAAATTTAAATTCATTCATCTTCTAACCTCACAATTTATTTAGTGCCTGCAAGAAAACCCCGTGTTTGGGCGGCTCGTAGAGGAGCAATGCTCAAAAAGTTGCCCATATGCAAGGCGCAAAAAATCTTGAAACCGGAGTGTACTACTGTACATGAGGCCCGATTTATAATTTGGCAGGATTTTGCAGCAATGCAGCAGATGGGTGAGTTTTCGTTCAAACATTATTTAACCAAAACCATCTTCCGTCGAAGATATGCAATCTGTGTCTGATGCGGCAGATCTTTAGGGCAATAGTCTTCACATCCCAAAAGGGTCATGCAGCCAAATACCCCGTCGTCATCACCCATAATTTCATAAAAATCTTCATCCGATCTTTTGTCCCTGGGATCCAAAGAAAATCTAGCCAGCCGCATAAATCCGACAGCAGACAGAAAATCCGGTCTCATTCGCTTGGTTGCGCAGGCAGACACGCAACACCCACATTCCACGCATCGCTCCAGTTCATAAATCTCATCGGCCACATCCGGGTCCATGCGTTCCTCAAGCTTTTCAAAATTGACTTTATCTGCATTCCGGTCATGGATCCAGGATTCCACCCGCTCTGACATGGCCCGCATAAATTTTCCTGTATTCACGGAAAGGTCTCCAATTAATTCAAATCCAGGCAGGGGCAGCAATTTAATCAGGCCGTCCTTAAAGGTGGATGTCATGGTTCGGCAGGCCAGGGTCGGGCTTCCGTTTACTACCATGGCGCAGGAACCGCAGATACCCGCCCGGCAGACAAAATCAAACTGCAGGGAGGGGTCCTGCTGTTCCCTGATATCATTTAATGCAATAAAAATTGTCATCCCAACTGCTTCTTTAACCTCATAGGTTACCATACGCGGTTTATCGCCCTTTTTCTGAGGATTATATCTAAAAATTTGAAATTTTAATATTCTTTCCTGATCACTCATTATTTAAACCCCCTGCCTATACGCTCATTTTTACCTTTAAATTTTTCCGGAATTGGGATTGGATTCAGCAATTCCTGTAGTTTAAACCTGTCTGCACCCGGGTTGGCTTTTTTAATTTCTTCAATTTGGGCCTCCCGCCTGGCCGTGTCCGGATGATGAACAGTATTATCAACTCCATACCCCCTTGATGCCGGCGGCAGCTCCATTTTCATTATATCCAGGTCTTCATAAGTAACTTCAGGAAGACCGGTAGAATCATCTTTCCATGTGGTGAGGGTTCTTTTCAGCCAGTCTTTATCATTTCTTGCCGGATAATCTTCCCTGGAATGAGCGCCACGGCTTTCTGTTCGAAGCATTGCACCGTATGCGATACATTGGGCAACTTTGATCATCTTGGGCACCCGGATGGCTTCGACAAGTTCCGGGTTGGATGAACTTATTCTGTTTCTCAAAGCAATATTCTTTGCCCGCTGATTTAAGACTTTTAATTCTTCAACCGCTTTTTCAAGGTCTTTGGCATTCCTGAAAATTCCAACATCATCCATCATGATCTTTTGCATCTGAACCTTTAATTCAAATGGATTTTCACCAGAATCCCTTGTTAAAAGATCTGTAATTTTCTGTTCTTCCTGTTTCATAAAATATTCAATAGTTGTGCCGCTTACATTTAAGGGATTTTGGGCACAATAATCTGCAACAAATTCACCCACTATCATTCCTGCCACAACTGTTTCCGCAACAGAATTTCCTCCAAGCCGGTTAAATCCGTGCAAATCCCAGCAGGATGCTTCGCCAGCTGCAAAAAGGCCTTTTAATGTCTGGCTTTCACCCGTGGCCTTGGTTCTGATCCCACCCATGGAATAATGCTGGGTCGGTCTTACCGGAATATATTCTTTGGCCGGATCAATACCAAGGAAATATTCGCAGATCTCTTTGACTTCCCTTAAGTTCTTTTCAATGTGTTTACGGCCAAGAAGTGTGATATCCAGCCAGATATGATCCCCGTAGCGGGAGGCAACCCCTTTGCCTTTTCTCATGTGCTCAAGAATTCTTCTGGACACAACATCCCTTGATGCCAGCTCTTTTTTGTCAGGCTCATAATCAGGCATGAAACGGTAGCCGTCCTTGTCCAGAAGCAGGCCCCCGTCACCGCGGCATCCTTCAGTGGTGAGAATACCAACCGGTACAATGGCAGTGGGATGGAACTGAACCGCTTCCATGTTCCCAAGGGTGGCGATTCCGGTTTCAAGGGCAATGGCATTGCCGATTCCTTCAGAAATAACCGAATTGGTGGTAATGGCGTAAAGCCGCCCATACCCTCCTGTGGCAATGGTGGTCGCTTTTGCCACATAGGCCATCAACTCGCCTGTGATAAGGTCTCTTACAATAGCGCCATAACAGACCCCGCCTTCATGAATCAAGGCAATGGCTTCTTTTCTTTCATGAACGGGAATGCCCATCTGGATGGCCTTGTTATCCATAGAATAGAGCATGGTATGTCCAGTACCATCAGAGGTAAAACAGGTTCTCCATTTTTTTGTACCGCCAAAATCCCGGGAAGAGATCAACCCGTGAGCCTCTTTTTTCTCAGTGATGGTGACTTTTTTACCATTCATAACAACCTCCCTGTCACCAGCGCTGACCCTTGACCAGGGAACGCCCCAGGCAGTTAATTGCCGGATGGCTTTGGGAGCCGTGTTCACAAACATCCTGGCCACATCCTGGTCGCATCCCCAGTCACTTCCCCTTACTGTGTCTCCAAAATGGACTTCTTCATCATCCCCATCACCCTTAACCGTAGCGCCAAGGCTTGCCTGCATACCGCCCTGGGCAGCAGCAGAGTGAGATCTTTTGGCAGGAACCAGAGACAGGACGATGGTATCATAGCCCCGCTGCATGGATGCAATGGCAACTCTCAGTCCTGCCAGCCCGCCACCAATTACAAGTGAATCCGTATATATGACTTTCATTTAGGTCACCCCGTATTGCTTTGTTACATCAGATGGTTGAATTGCTTCCGGTTCATGGGCCGCTTCTTTTTCCTGGCCTTCCTCTAACGCCTGAATCTCTTCTTTTACCGGAATAGCTTCATCAGCCTGGACCTGTTCAACAACTGCTGCATGGTTATTATATTTTTCACCGACTCTATCCCTGTGCTTGATACCGATAACGATAAACACCAGCAAAGCAAGAATCCCAATGGTTAAAAAGAAAATAGTGGCCCTGTTTTTCATTTTTTTCATGGTTTGCCTTGATTTTTTAGCATCTTTACCTGCAAACCATCCCCATTTCATGCAGAGCCTGTAAAGGCCGATGGTGCCGTGAAGCTCAACACAGATCAAAAGAATCAGATAAAGGGGCCACATATTACCTGAAATGATCCTGTCTGCTGATATAAAGGGATCAATGTCCGGATGGGTCAACATGATATACAGATGAACGGATCCTGCAAAAAACATGAGGAATCCGGTAACCACCTGAATATACCATAAAGTGGTATCGCTATGATTCATCATCTGCATCTGGTCTCTTAAAATTCGGTGCTGCTTCCACGAGATGGGAAACTTTCTGACACCCAGCAGTGCATGGATGATAAAAAGGGTAAATACAATAAAAACGGCAAAAAACACTGCTATGGGAAACCCATGCCCTGTATCAGACAAAAAAGCAAGCTCCATGGTTTTTGCCACAAAATTAAAAGAGCCTTTTCCAAAGATGATGCTGCCTACAAGAAGCATGTGCACCCACATGAAAAGCCCAAGAATCAGGCCGGTTCCACTCTGGGCAAAATCAAGCCTTGCAGGCATTCTGCTCTTTTTTTGATTTGATTCAATAATATAATCGTCCAATTTTTAACCTCCTTTAGGTTACACTAAAATACATCCTTACAAACCTGGCCAATGAGCCCTAAATTTTCGCAGACATAAATGCCATTGTCTTTGAATGCCGTAATCTTTGCTGCACCTGTACCGCTGGAGCCTGAAATAATGGCTCCTGCATGCCCCATTCTCCTGCCGGCAGGTGCGGTAAGACCTGCGATAAAGCCTACCACGGGTTTGGTCAAGTTTTCTTTAATATATATGGCTGCCTCTTCTTCTGCGCTTCCTCCGATTTCACCCACCATGACAATCCCATGGGTTTCATCATCTTTTTCAAAGGCATCCAATACATCTATAAAATTGGTTCCATTCACGGGATCACCACCAATACCAATACAGGTTGACTGACCCATTCCAAGCTTTGTCAACTGATCAACCACTTCATAGGTAAGGGTTCCTGATCGTGAAATAACACCAATATTACCTTTTTTATGGATTTTGCCCGGCATGATGCCGATTTTACACTCATCAGGAGTAATAATACCCGGGCAATTGGGCCCGATAAGCCGGCAGTTCTTTGTGGCAAGGAAATGTTTAACCTTGACCATATCAAGGATTGGAATCCCTTCTGTAATGGCCACAATCAGCTCCACACCCGCATCTGCCGCCTCCATAATAGCATCTGCCCCAAATGGCGGGGGTACAAAAATAAGAGATGCCGTGGCGCCTGTTTTTTCAACAGCCTGTTTAACTGTATTAAACACGGGCACATCATTCATTTTCTGCCCGCCTTTACCAGGGGTTACCCCGGCCACAATATTTGTTCCATATTCCAGACACCCTCTTGTATGGAAACTTCCCTCATTGCCCGTAATCCCCTGCACAAGAACCTTTGTGTCTTTATTTACAAATATACTCAATTTTAATCTCCTCTAATTGACAGATGCAGCAATTTTCTGTGCTGCATCAAAAAGGTCATGCGCAGTGGTTAAATTAAGCTTTGCATCCTCCAGAATTTGCTTCCCTTTATCCACATTTGTGCCTTCCATGCGAACCACAACAGGGATATTGATACCTGTTTTCTTTGCTGCGGCGACTACTCCCCAGGCAAAATTATCACAACGCAGGATGCCACCGAAAATATTGATTAATACTGCTTTGACCTTGTCATCAGCCAGGATAATCCTGAATGCGTTTTCAACCTGTTCGGAATTAGCTCCACCGCCCACATCCATGAAATTGGCCGGAGTTGCCCCGGCATTTTTGATAATATCCATGGTGGCCATGGCAAGTCCTGCACCATTTACAATATTTCCCACATTTCCATCAAGATTGATATAGTTTAAATTATATTTTGAAGCTTCAACCTCCAGGGCATTTTCTTCATCAAGGTCTCTTAAGGCCATTAAATCTTTGTGGCGGTAAAGGGCATTGGAATCAAAATCAACCTTGGCATCCAGGGCCAGAACCTTGTCATCTGAAGTTAAAATCAAAGGATTTATTTCAACCATGGAGCAGTCATTGGCAATAAAAAATCTGTACAGGTTGGAAACAAGGGCTGAAAATGGTTTCATGGCAGAAGATGGCAGTTCAAGACTGAACCCGACCTGTCTGAGCTGGTATCCCTGAATCCCCATTAACGGGTCTACATGAACTTTTATGATTCTTTCAGGGGTGTTAGCTGCCACTTTTTCAATGTCCATGCCCCCGTCCCGGCTTGCCATGATCACAATTGATGCTGTGCCGCGATCCACAAGAAGACTTAAATACAGCTCTTTTTTAATTTTCTGGCCTGCCTCGATCAAGAGTTTTTTCACAAGCCTGCCTTCAGGACCGGTTTGATGGGTGACAAGGGTCATGCCCAGAATTTCCCCGGCCCAAGTGTCCACTTCTTCCATGGAAGCGGCAAGCTTTACACCACCGCCTTTACCCCTTCCACCTGCATGGATCTGGGCTTTCACCACCACGGGAAAACCGCCCAGGTCTGTAGCAGCCTTTTTTGCCTCATCCAGTGAAAAAGCAACATTTCCATCAGGCACAGGAACATTGTATGCCTTAAACAATTCCTTTGCCTGATATTCATGTATTTTCATTTTAATTTCCTTTCAAGTCTACAAAAACAAGAAACTGATACTTTGTTGCTCATTTTTTTATATTCTTAATTATCTATCCAAATTATAAATATGACAGCAACACTTCAGCCGCAGCTGTTGGGGATATCTTTTCATTTTCCACCTGCTGTGAAACAAGTGTTATTTCTTTATTAATTTTCTCATTGTTTTTAAAACGCTGTTTTAATCCCTCTTCAACAAGGGTCCACATCCATTCCAGGGATTGTTTTTTCCGCCTTTGTAAAAATTCGCCTGACGCTTTAAATTTCTGATTATGATCAAGAATCATTTCCCAGACAGCCTTAGTTCCCCCATCAATAACAGAAGAACAGGTCAAAACAGGTGTGGCCCAGGTTGGAGATTCCGGCCTGATCAGATGCATGGCCATATCCAGATCCCCCCTGGCTTTTTCAACGGCCTTAAGGTTTTCGCCGTCTGCCTTGTTAATGGCAATGCCGTCTGCCAGTTCCAGAACTCCTTTTTTAATTCCCTGAAGCTCATCTCCGGCGCCTGCAATCATCAATACCAGAAAAAAATCCACCATGGAGGCCACACTGGTTTCAGATTGTCCTACCCCCACCGTTTCAACAAGAATCACATCAAACCCGGCTGCTTCACAGGTCAGCATGATTTCACGGGTTTTAGCAGCAACTCCGCCCATGGTTTCCCCGGCAGGAGAGGGGCGGATAAAGGCATTTTCATGGGCAGACAGCTTTTCCATCCTGGTTTTATCCCCCAGAATAGACCCGCCACTCCTCCGGCTTGTGGGATCCACAGCCAGAACAGCCACTTTATGGCCAAGATCTGCCAGGTATACGCCTAAATTTTCGATAAAGGTACTCTTACCTACACCGGGAACCCCTGTAATACCCACCCGGATGCTGTTTCCAGTATGGGGCAGAACTTTTTCCATAACAGCAAAAGCTTTTTTCTGATGGGCAGTAAGACTGCTTTCTATCAATGTTATTGTTTTAGCAATCATACGGCGATTGCCATTTAAAATACCCTGGACAAAGCTCTCACTTTCAGGGTCGGTTTGAATCATGTTCTTTACGCACCTATGATGTTAAGCGTCCTGTTTGCAGCATCTGTCACCATGGTTCCAGGTCCAAAGATATCTGATGCACCCGCATTTTTCAAAAATTCATAATCTCCCGGGGGAATGATACCGCCCACCACCACTTTAATATCAGAAGCACCATGCTTTTTCAACTCTTCAATGACCTTTGGCACCAAAGTTTTATGCCCGGCTGCAAGACTTGACACCCCGACCAGATGGACATCATTTTCAGCAGCCATTCTGGCAGCTTCTTCCGGGGTCTGGAACATGGGGCCTAAATCCACATCAAACCCAAAATCCGCAAACGCGGTGGCAATGACCTTAACACCTCTGTCATGGCCATCCTGTCCCATTTTGGACAATAAAATCCTGGGCCTGCGGCCCGTCTTTTTTTGAAAATCTGCTGTACGCTTTCTTAAAGATCCAATCATCACAGAATCAGAATGTTCTTGTGCATACACCCCTGAAATGCACTGGGTTGTGGCAACAAACCGGGTAAATACTTTTTCCATGGCATCACTAATCTCCCCAATGGTTGCCCTTGCCCTTACCGCGGGCAGGCAGGCCGCCAAAAGATTGTCATTTGATTCACAAGCCTTTGTAATATCTTCAAGGGCCTTTTGAACAGCTATATTATCCCGCTGTTTTTTAATCTGCTCAAGCCGTGCTACCTGCTCATTTCTGACCTCTTCAGAGACTTCCCGCACAGAGATGGGGATTTCATCTTCAATCAGATATTTATTCACCCCCACAATCACATCCGTACCCTGGTCAATCCTGGCCTGTTTTCTGGCTGACACTTCTTCAATTCTCATTTTCGGCATCCCAGACTCAATGGCTTTAGCCATGCCGCCCAGATTCTCTATTTCATCTAGAATTTTGCGGACTTCATTAATAATATTCTGGGTAAGGGTTTCAACATAGTATGACCCGCCTAAAGGATCAACCACATCACAGATATGGGATTCTTCCTGAACAATGATCTGGGTATTTCTGGAGATCCTGGCAGACAATTCCGTGGGCAGCCCCACTGCCTCATCAAAAGAATTGGTATGAAGGCTCTGAGTGCCGCCAAGCACGGCAGACAGGCACTCAAGAGTGGTTCTGACAACATTGTTATAAGGATCCTGCTGTGTCAGGCTCCAGCCCGATGTCTGGCAGTGGGTTCGAAGCATGGTTGATTTTTTATTTTTCGGGTTAAATTGACTCATGAGCTCCGCCCACAGAAATCTGGCAGCTCTAAGCATGGCAATATCCATAAAAAAATTCATGCCGATCCCAAAAAAGAAAGAAAGCCTTGGAGCAAATTTATCAATATCCAGGCCTGCTGCCAGGGCAGCTCTGACATACTCAAGGCCGTCGGCCAGGGTAAATGCTGCCTGGAGCACGGAATCAGCTCCTGCTTCCATCATGTGATACCCGCTGATACTGATGGTATTAAATTTGGGCATATTATCCGAACAAAAGGCGATGATATCGGAAACAATCCTCATGGAAGGCGTTGGTGGATAAATATAGGTATTTCGGGTCAGATATTCTTTTAATATATCATTTTGAATGGTTCCCATGAGCTGGTCATGTTTAACACCCTGCTCTTCTGCGGCAACAATATACCCTGCAAGAATCGGCAGAACAGCACCGTTCATGGTCATGGAAACCGACATCTGATCTAAGGGAATCTGGTCAAATAAAATTTTCATATCTTCTACGGAATCAATGGCCACCCCTGCTTTTCCGACATCTCCGGTCACCCTTGGATGATCGGAATCATATCCTCGGTGGGTGGGCAGATCAAAGGCAACAGACAATCCTTTTTGTCCTGCCGCAAGATTTTTACGATAAAACGCATTGGATTCTTTGGCCGTTGAAAACCCGGCATACTGACGAATGGTCCAGGGACGGCCCGCATACATGGTGGCCTTGGGCCCCCGGACAAAGGGCTCAAATCCTGGAAGGTTATTGACGAACTCTACCTTTTCAAGATCTTTTGCCGAATATAGCGGCTTGATATCTATCCCTTCCGGGGTTTTCTTTGTTAACGAATCCAGGGGCTTTCCCCTGAGCTCTTTTTTAGCAAGCGCTTCCCAGTTGTTCAAATCAGACATTTGAGACATGATTATCCTCCGGTACATCAAATTTAAAATACAAAATTATCGGCCAACGCAGTAATCCGGGCTCAAAGAGAGGCCTATGCTCAAAAATCGACAATTGCCCGTTGGCACAAATTATCTTTCACACTATTCTACCTTTCACATAACTCTACAAGCACCCCTGAAGTTGCCCTGGGGTGTAAAAAAGCGATTTTAGCACCCCCGGCACCTTTCCGGGGCACCTGGTCGATAAGCGCAATTCCTTTTTCTTTGAGCTCGGCAAGGGCCTCTTCAATATTTTCAACCCTAAAAGCCACATGCAGAATCCCTTCGCCTTTTTTTTCAATATATTTAGCCACAGGACCATCCGGGGATGTTGATTCCAGAAGCTCCACCTCACTATCCCCAACGGGAAGAAACGCCGTGATCACTTTTTGAGCTTCAACTGTCTCCGTTCCCTCTAACTGAAGCCCCAATGCTTCCGTCCAGAAATTTTTCTTCTCATCAATGCTTGAAACAGCAATTCCAAGGTGATCTATTTTTAGTATTTTCATTTTGCCATCTCCACGATTAATCAATAAAATCAAACCTGTTATCTATAGATGGTTCCCACGCTGAAAGTCAACCCTAAACTCATCCCGGTTCTTATACCCTTTGCAAGTCCTGCTATGAATTAATGGAAAAAACATCCTGCAATTAAAATAAAAAACCCTTGGCATCCCACACGTTTTAATATATTTGATATATTCACGCTAAAAAATTTATGGATACTGATGAAGTTGATATAGTTAAAACAAATTCAAATAAGGGTATTAAAAAACAATATATGAACCGGCACCAATCAGCAATAAATAAAATTTTAGAAGGAATCGATCCTAAATATCTGTTTCCATGTGTCAAAGATATTATTTCGGGCAGAATAGAATCTAAATCTTCTCCTGCTTTCTCCCGCCAGGATGTAACTCAATATTTAGCTTCCTGGTTTAAATATATAGGTGTCTCAAAAGAAAATTGTCAGGAGTGGATGATTGAATATGCGGTTCAGATTTTATCTAAAATCTCATCCAGCTCACATTCAAGAATAAAACATAGTACAAAATC
>JAOZRF010000401.1 GCA_029940245.1 Desulfobacula sp. | reverse complement strand
TCAAGGTTTGTCCAGGGATGGATCAGTGATTTTGCCATTGCAGATATGGATGGGGATGGGAAAAAAGAACTTGTGGTTTCTGTGGTGGGCAAATCAAAATTTTTTAAGGGATCAAAGGGGCAGCCGTCCAGTATTATTTCCTATAAACTGGAATAATGTCTGAAGGAAAAGCCGGAAATATAGCTTTTCAATTTTGCTTAGAGATTTGCAACTATCCGAAATTGTTTTAGGATTTAGGTTTTAGGATTTAGGTTAAAACTTAAAACCTAAAACCGTGCCTGAACAAGGTTTTCGTTCAGGCACTAAATAGACAAAAAAATGTACAAAGTTGTTGACAAAAGCTTTGAAACTGAATAAAGAGTATATGAACCTGGAAATTTGCGTTTAAAAGGAGCGCAGATTTTCAGGCGTTTCAGGTGGTGAATATTATTTTTAAAAGGAGAAAAAAATGAAAAAATTAATTGTTCTTATTGCAGCAATGGCTCTTGTTGCAACTTCCGCTTATGCAGCAGAATGGAATTTTTATGGTTCTGCCCGTGTAAGTACTTTCTGGAATGAAATTGAGACAACTGCTGTGCCTGCTGTAGCTGATGTAGATGCATTTACAGAGGCTCTTCAGGGTAATTCCCGTATTGGTGCCAGGGTTAAAGTCAGTGATGAATTAACCGGCCGTTTTGAATATGGTTCCGGTCCTAACCTTCGTCTGCTTTATGGAGAATGGAATTTTGGCGGAGGTTCATTCCTTGTTGGCCAGACTTACACTCCTCTTAATATGTTTTACTCCAACCAGGTTTATGGCTCTGACTCAGATCTTCTCGGCTGGGGTGGTGTATACAGCGGTCGTCAAGCAGTATTGCAACTGAAATATGGTGCTTTCAAGGTTGCTTTAACCCCTGTTAATACTGCCACTGACGGTACATTCGGTGCAGGCGCCACAACAGAAGTTCAGATGCCTGCTCTTGAAGCCAGTTATGGTCTTAAAATGGGTAACTTTGCTATAGCACTTGCCGGTGGTTATCAAACTTTTGAAATCACACCAGCTCCTGCTGTAACTTATGATATTGATTCCTATGTAATTGCCCTGGGTGCAAGTGTAAATTTGGGCGCATTTTATATTAATGGTGATATTTATACCGGTCAGAATGTAAGCAACCTGATCTGGGCTGATGCTGCTGGAGGTGGTGTTCGTGCAGGCCTTGCCGGAACAACTGTTCTTGACAATGATGCAATAGGTTACCTTCTTGTTATCGGTGGCAAAATTAATGACATGTTCAGTGTTGAATTCGGTTATGCCGGTCTTTCAGCAGAGCTTGACGGCGCACTTATAGACGAAGACTCAGAGTCTTACTATGCCCAGGCCACTATACATATGGCTCCTGGCGTATTTGTTGTTCCTGAAATTGGTGTGATTGATCATGATGGAACTCTTGATAATCAAGAAACTTATTTTGGTGCCAAATGGCAGATTAACTTCTAATTTGAATTAATTAGAAGTACACGTATTTAATACCACCTGAATATTCCGGCCTGGTGATGGGAAAATCCATTGCCAGGCTTTTTTTTTGTCTTACATGGCGGGAGAAAACCTTGCCACTATTCTGCCGGCATCAACTTGACCAGTAGAACACTAAGGATTCAATTGTCCAAGATTGGATCGTATAATCTCAAATAGATCATTATAAATTTTTGATGGTCCATACTTCTTCTCATGTTCTGCAAGCAATGGGGCATAGGTTTTTGTCGTCACTTGAATCATTTGCGCCATCAGAGAATTAAGTTTTTCCGGCCGGATATTCATATCCCGGGCAAATTGTTTGAATGAATGTTCTTTGATCCGGTCATGTCTGTATGTCCGGCCTATGGCCATGGCAAATTTATTGTCCAGGGGGTAAACCTGTGTGGACAGCAGATCATAAAATGGTGCGAATTTTAAATTCGGTTCATGGATGATGGAAAAATTTTTTCCGTGGGCATCATGATTCCCAATCAAATAGTTGAATATCATTATACGTGCAAAATTAATCCTTACATCCACACCAGAATCAGAAAGAAATTCATCTGCCAATCGTCTGCATTGTAAAAAACCAGGGCCGCCGCTTTCCTGATATTTTCTGTCTACCGGCAACCCCATGGCCTGGCAGAAATCTTCCTGATGGATGCGTATGACCTTTTGGGTGGTTTTGTTTCTGTCATAACGACTGACAATAAACAATTCATGATGGCCGAGTTTCATTAATCTTGATTCAGGTACCAGCAATCCGATATGTTGGGCAAGGTCCATACAAAAGGCCTCATTCTTTGTTATATCCGGGAACCAGGCATTCGCAGGTTTAATAATATGGGTGGTTGGCGAACCTGAACTAACAGGCAGATAAAACTTATTCTTTTCAATATAAACAGGCAATTTATCCTGAGCCCCGGCAATGGAAAGCCTGGCTTTTTTCATTTCAGGAAATAGTGTATATTTTTTCGGATTACTCATGATTTTATCCAGAGCCTCCACCAATTGGGTGTTGATACACTCATATTGCCCAGAGGTAAAATCCATCTTGCTTTCTTCAGCAATAATTGAAAGCGCACCGGCGCAGTCTTCCCCAAAATTTTCAAGAAAGGCAAAAACATCTTTTTTATCAAACCTGCGATTGAATGCAAGAATAGTTCTTGCGTTATTTTCAGGGAGCAGGTTTTCAAAAAAAGCTGTGCTGATTGCAGGCGGGTATTGTTCTGCTCTACAGGGAAGAGAAAGAGAAATGGGTTTTTTAACATTATTGAGCCAAGCTTGAGAATACTGGAATATAACCTTTCCTTTGGTATGTCGTTCCAATGTCCCGACCAGTTGTTTATTCCATATAATCAAAAGTCTATTTTTCATTTTTATTCCTGGAAGGGAGAGGATCGGTGGTTACGTAAATCATAAGACCTAATGCCCTGGCTAAATCAAAAGCTTTATCCATCTGAATAGTTTCTTTTCCGCGCTCAACATCACTTATGAACTTCACACTGACCCCGGTGATATCGGCCAGGTCCCCCTGAGTCATTTTTTTCTTTTTGCGAATGTCCTTTAATGCCTTGCCCATGTATTTGACCAGTCGTATTCTATATGGGTATTTTATTTCGATCAATTTTAATCCTCCTTTTATTTGTACCGGACGATAAAAAATAACACAACTAATACATATTTAATAGTACGGTTAAAAAAAGATCAAATCAAGTGGAATTAACCGCACAGTTAAAAAATAAATTTCAAAGGCAGACACTTCAAGGCTATCAACTCAAACAACAG
>JAOZRF010000400.1 GCA_029940245.1 Desulfobacula sp. | reverse complement strand
ATAAATGTTTCAAATTGGACTGCCCAGTAAGGACATAAAATTTTTGGTCCTGTGAAAATCCAAAGTTGAACAGATTTTTCAAGCTCATTTCTGACAGCTTCAATTTTTTCAATAAATTCTTCTCCAAAAATAAAGACCTTAGCCTCAGCCGTGTTTGTACAAAGAAGAATTTTATCGGATTCAAACCTGAAGTTCAGGGGAACTGCCCAGGCACCGGTATAAAGGATGCCAAAATAAATGGGAAGCCATTCAAGGCAATTGGTCATTAATTGTACAATTTTCTCCCCTTTTGGGATGCCCTTTTTTGTAAGGGCATTGGCAAACCGATTGGAAGTCGTGTAAAACTCTTCCCAGGTCATGGATTTTCTTAAGCTTAAAGAAGGAGTTCGTTCGACAAGTGCGGTCTTGTTTCTATACAATGATGCATTTCTGGCTAAAATCTGGGTAATAATCATTTATAATTAAGAGCCCTTCTATAAATATAAAAAATCCTGCCGGGCAACTATAGACCACGGCAGGATTATATTCAACAGGTTTTGTATGATTTGGTTTTATTTATCTTTTTTAACCTCTTCGAAATCAGCATCAACAACATCTTCGTCATCCTGGGGAGAAGCACCGGCATCAGCATCCGGAGTACCCTGGCCACTTTGTCCGCCTTGTCCATCCTGAGCGGCTGCCTGCTGATACATGACCTCGGCAAGCTTATGGGATGCCTTTGACAAGCTTTCCATTTTTTGTTTAATCTCATCAATATTGTTTGAATCCTTGGCTTGTTTCAATGTTTCAACAGCGGATTCAATATCTTTTCGGGTTGCTTCATCGACCTTATCTCCATGCTCTTTCAAAGTTTTTTCAGTCTGGTCAACAAGCGCTTCGGCACTGTTTTTCGTATCAATCAGTTCTCTTTTTTTCTTGTCATCTTCTGCATGCAATTCAGCATCCCTGACCATTTTGTCGATATCTTCCTTTGAAAGGCCGCTGGCTGCGGTGATTCTGATGGATTGCTCTTTGGCTGTTGCCTTGTCTTTAGCTGCTACATGAACAATTCCATTGGCATCAATATCAAAGGTAACTTCAATCTGGGGAACCCCTCTTGGTGCCGGCGGAATGTCTGACAATTCAAATTGTCCAAGGGTTTTATTGTCTGCTGACATTTGTCTTTCACCCTGGAGCACATGTATGGAAACAGCCGGCTGATTGTCAGCAGCCGTTGAAAATACCTGGCTCTTTTTGGTGGGAATGGTCGTGTTTTTTTCAATGAGTCTGGTCATAACACCTCCCAGGGTTTCAATACCAAGGGAAAGGGGTGTAACATCAAGGAGGAGCACATCATGTACATCCCCCTGAAGAACACCTGCCTGGACAGCAGCTCCCATGGCAACTACCTCATCCGGATTTACGCCTTTATGAGGCTTTTTCCCGAATATTTTTTCAACACGTTCCTGAACTGCAGGCATACGGGTCATACCCCCGACAAGAACCACTTCATTAACACCGCCGGCACTTAATTTGGCTTCTTTAATAGCGGTTCGACAGGGTTTTTCAAGTCTGTCCAGAAGATCTGCTACCAGGGATTCAAGTTTTGCCCGGGTCAGTCTTACATCAAGGTGTTTTGGCCCAGATGCGTCTGCCGTGATAAACGGCAGGTTGATATTGGTTTCAGTTGATGTTGAAAGTTCCATCTTGGCTTTTTCAGCAGCTTCCTTAAGCCGTTGAAGTGCCATTTTATCACCTCTGACATCAATCCCCTGGGTTTTTTTAAATTCATCGGCAACATAATTAATAATTCTTAAGTCAAAATCTTCTCCACCCAGATGGGTATCACCGGATGTTGATTTTACTTCAAATACACCATCACCGATTTCAAGGACAGAAACGTCAAAGGTACCGCCACCCAAGTCAAAGACGGCAATTTTTTCTTCCCCTTTTTTATCCAGGCCGTAGGCCAGGGATGCTGCTGTGGGTTCATTGATAATCCGTTTTACGATGAGTCCGGCAATTTTCCCGGCATCTTTTGTGGCTTGTCTCTGGCTGTCATTAAAATAGGCAGGTACAGTAATAACCGCCTCTTTGACTTCTTCACCCAGGTAATCTTCGGCAGTCTTTTTAATATTTGCCAGAATAAAGGATGAAATTTCAGCAGGGCTGTGTTGTTTGCCTCTTAAATTGATTCTGGTATCACCATTGGATGCCCCTTCAATTTTATAAGGAAGATTTGGGATATCAGTCTGAATTTCCTTTGAATTAAATTTTCTTCCAATCAGCCTTTTTACAGCAAAAACAGTGTTTTCAGGGTTGGTGACAGCCTGCCTTTTGGCGGTTTGCCCAACAATCCGTTCACCCGTTTCTGTAATGGCAACAATAGATGGCGTGGTTCGCCCTCCCTCAGCATTGGTAATAATTTTTACTTCACCACCTGTTTCCATAACTGCTACACATGAATTGGTTGTTCCAAGGTCTATTCCGATTATTTTACTCATAACATATCCTCCAAGATATCTTTTATTTTTTTTAAGTTTTTATCTTTACTTTTTTTGAGACAACAACCATGGCAGGCCTTATTAATCTGTCATGAAGGAGGTACCCCTTTTGAAGTACCGTTGAGACATAGTTCTCAGGAAACTCATCCGTTTCAACCTGGGTGACGGCCTGGTGAAAGTTTGGATCAAACATTTGGTTTTCAGCCTCCACAGTTTTAACATTAAAGGTTTCAAAGAGTTTGAGAATTTCCTTGTAGGTCAGTTTGATTCCTTCAATCAATCCTTTTTTATCTGAATTTTCTTTTGTAGAAGAGATTGCCCTTTCCAGGTTATCTACCACAGTCAGAAGTTGTCTGAAAATCGTTTCATTGGCAAATTTTTTAAATTCATCTGATTCTCTTTGTTTTCTTTTTTTATAATTTTCAAATTCAGCTGCAAGTCTTAAGACCTTATCTTTCTCAGAAGCAAGCTGTTTTTTTAGATCTTCTCTGTTTTCTTTTTTGTCGGAATTAATTTTGGTTTTAGCTTTTTTTACAGAAGAATCCGTTTTGGATGTCTCATTTTCTTTTTTTTTCTTTGCCAATTTTTCTCTACTCCAAATATCTTTTTAATTAATAGGAATCCATATATAATTTATATTGAATTAAATGATGGCAAAAAAATAAGTCTGTTTAAAAGCATGTCAAGATATAAAATGAAGGCTTTGAAAAGAAAAGATCCGGCCGGCAGAAGGGGTTAACGTAAAATTGCATGATCGGGATCGATCCACGACACGGAAGAGATCACTTATCGCTGCTTCCTTCCGGACCT
>JAOZRF010000399.1 GCA_029940245.1 Desulfobacula sp. | reverse complement strand
TTCCCAACACAGCTATATAGTGCCTGAACGAAAACATCGTTCAAGCACGGTTTTAGGTTTTAAGTTAAAAACAAGAAACAATCTCGGATAGTTGCAAATCTCTAACCAAAATTGGAAAACTATATTTCAGGGTTTTCGGTCAAGTACTATCTGAGATGCTGAATCCTGTGAAGATTTATCCAGTTTTTCTTTTTCTTCAGCCACAATTTTTTGAAGATCCTTATATAGGATGTCCTTTTTCATGCCCGGACAGGAACCTGCCATGATATCCCAGTTTTCAGGATGGTCTATAACCGTTTGAATAAAAGGCCATGCTTTGCACATATAAGGCTTTACCGGATGGATGGTGCATTGCTTGACCTTGTCAAAAAAGATACAGTTCCCGTCCTTCCCCTGTGTTAAAACATGCCGTGATCCTGAGGGGTCACAATATATTTCAATAAATTTTTCACGATCAAAACAGATATATGTTGAGATATTGATGATATCCCGGGGGGTGACATAAGTGCCTCCAAAACCTTTGCAGCAGTTCCCGCAGAGCTGGCATTCAAAAATATCACAGACAGCTTTAATCTCAGACATCATATCTTCTTTCCATTGCTTTTTGCATGGTAAGCTGGTCAATATATTGCAAATCACCCCCCATGGGGATACCGGACGCTATCCGGGTCAGTTTAATCTTTGTCTTTTTGAGCTTTTCAAAAATATAGGAAGCTGTGGCTTCTCCTTCAACATTGGTTTTGGTGGCAAGGATGATTTCTTTTATTGTTTTTGCGCCGGCCCGTTTAAACAGCTCCTTTATCCTGATGTCGTCCGGGCCAATACCGTCAATGGGAGAAAGCGCACCTCCCAATATGTGGTAGGTACCCAAAAAGGCATTGGATTTTTCTATGGCTGCCATATCTGTTGGATTCTCTACAACACAGATACTGGTCTTATCCCTTTGGGGATCATTGCAAATCCTGCATTTATCCTTGTCGCTCAGGGCAAAGCACACTGAACACAGTCGAATATTGTTTTTCAATTCAATGATGTCGGAGGCCAGGGTTGCAGCTTCATGATGCGGCGCATGAAGGATGTGAAGCGCCAGTCGTTCTGCTGTATTTTTTCCAATACCCGGAAGCTTTGACAGGCTGTTAATCAGTTTTAAAATGGGTTCTGGATAATAATTCATGGTTTTTTAGAGACCGGGAATATTGAGTCCTCCGGTAAGCTTACCCATTTCACCAGACACCATTTCCTGGGCTTTGTTTAATGCATCATTGACTGCTGCTAAAACAAGGTCCTGAAGCATTTCAATATCTTCCGGGTCAATGATTTCCCGTTCAAAAATAATGGATTCGATTTTCTGACCACCATTGGCAATCACTTTGACCATGCCTCCGCCGGAAGATGCTTCAACCGTCTTAGTTGCCAGTTCAGCCTGGGTTTTCATCATTTTTTTTTGAAGTTTCTGGGCTTGTTTCATCATTGTATTCATATTGTTCATGATTGATTACTCCTGTATTAATAATTGATTATCTCACCATCAAACATTTTTTGTGCTTCAATAACAAGGGGGTGGTTAAAGGCAGCTCGCCTGGCTTTTTCATCATCCCTGCCTGTTTTATTTTGGGTTAATTTTTTATTTTGAGAAACCATTTTTATTGTAAGGTGTTTCCCGAGAAATTCCTTGCATATTTTTTGAAGTTCAGTCTTTGTTTTTTTTAACCTTGTTTTGTCAAAAGCCGAACCATTTTCCAGTTCAACGATAATTTTTTCGGCTTCATTAATTACATGGCCTCTGGAAAGAAGGGTGAACATATAGGGCAGTATGGGTTCGATTTTGTTTAAAAAGTTTTGCCATGTTCCGGTTGGACTGTTTTTATGCGATTGCATTGCCGGAGGCAGGGTTGCCTGATATCCTGTTTCGGGCATTGATTCTTTGACTGCCTGGGCCTTGTTTTTTTCATGTAAAGGCGGGCTTGCAAAAGGCTTTTGCATGGGTTCAAATTTTTTGGGCAGGGGTGAAGGGTTTAAACCTGCCTGATTTGAATTGATCTGGTTGGCAAGAATATCAAGTTTTGTGATGATGTTGTCAATTTGGGCGCCCGGGTTTATTTGAAGCAGTTTTAAAAGAACCATTTCAATAGCGGTTCTGGTATGGGATGAAGATTTAACAATGGATTCTTCATCTAAAAGGATTTGTAAAATAGTGTTGATAAATCCGCTGGAAAGTGGTGTAACCGCCTGGAATATTTTTTCTTTTTCAGAATCTGTGATATTGACACAAAAGCTGTCCCTGCCACATATTTTAAGGACATTCAGATTTCTGAAATGAAAAATAATATCAGAATAAAATTTTTTCAGATCAATTCCTGAGTTGTTTACTTTTTCGATAATCTCAATCAGCCTTGCTCCATGATTTTCAAAGATTGCCCCGGATATTTCATGCATGATTTGCAAGTCCTGGATGCCAAGACTGTCCAATATACGATCCGGTTTGATTTCTTTGGTTGTGGCTGAAGATAAAACCCTGTCAAGAAGACTTAAGGCATCCCTTATGGAACCGTCAGCTTCCTGGGCAATCAGGTCAAGGCTGTGTTTTTCAATGGTAAAGCCTTCAGCCTGGCAAAGCGTTTGCAAATGATTTGAAATCATTTGAAGAGAAATCCTGCCAAGGTCATGGCGTTGACATCTGGAGAGTATGGTAGCCGGGATTTTGTGTACTTCCGTGGTTGCAAAAATGAACATGACATGTTCAGGCGGTTCTTCAAGGGTCTTTAGCAGGGCATTAAATGCAGCAGTGGAAAGCATATGGACTTCATCAATGATATAGATTTTATACGCGGCCGATGAAGGCATATAAGTGACATTCTCCCGTAAATCCCTGATTTGATCTACACTGTTGTTGGATGCCCCGTCGATTTCAAAAACGTCGGTGCAATGCCCTTCAATGATATCTGTGCAGATTTTACACTGGTTGCATGGGAAGGGAGAAGTCCCTTTTTTACAATTCATTGCCTTGGCTAAAATCCTTGCAATGGTTGTTTTTCCGGTGCCCCTGGGTCCTGTGAAAAGAATGGCATGGGCAACTCTATTCGAAAGAATTGCATTGGAAAGGGTGGTGGTAACATGAGGTTGACCAACAACCTCATCAAATGTCTGGGGCCTGTATTTTAGTGCTAATACTTGGTATGACATCTTAATCTTAACTATTATGATTCGTGGCGGAGAGGGAGGGATTCGAACCCTCGGTACCAGTTAAGATACACACGCTTTCCAGGCGTGCACCTTCAGCCGCTCGGCCACCTCTCC
>JAOZRF010000398.1:2777-3300 GCA_029940245.1 Desulfobacula sp. | reverse complement strand
TTGCCTTGGCAAACAAGGTGGCATGGTTTCCGGTAAGACCGCTTTCAATGGAACCTACAATGGCCATGGAACCCACACAATACATTAATGAGGCAGTGACAAATCCTGCTGAAAAGCCCATGGATGTTTTTGAAAATCTGGTTTCAAGATAATTACCCAGACGTTCAAGATAATTTTCAATACCAATCCATTCACCGATCAGAGAGCCTGACGCAAGGCTGATAATAATGATCAAAAGGTCATTACACCCAAGCGCGCTTTTCATCCCAATCAGAATGACGGAAAGACCAATGGCCTGCATCACCGTCTGGTTATATTTTTCAGGAATTCCATTTTTAAACAAGATTCCGACAAGACTGCCCGCAATAATGGTCAGGCAATTTACAATTGTTCCCAGCACAAGTTCCCCCGGATTCAGCCCTTAAAAGAAAGTCTCTTTAATATAGTCAACCCCGTTTTTAAACAACTTCACACCAATGGTCATTTCCGGATCAAAAAATTTCCCCTTTCTTTTAAGGAGCTG
>JAOZRF010000398.1:0-2767 GCA_029940245.1 Desulfobacula sp. | reverse complement strand
TGTCCAGTCTGGATGATTTGTAAAATGATTATAGCCTTCCGGATGCGGCATCAGCCCGAAAATTCTGCCTGAAGGATCACAAATGCCCGCGATATCTGCCATGGAACCGTTTGGATTTAAGGGGAACGTGCCATTTGCAGCAATTCCGCCGGCATCAGCATATTGGAACACCACCTGGTTGTTGGCCAAAAGGGTATCAATCACTGCCTGGTCGGCAATAATTTTCCCTTCTCCATGACGAATCGGATAATCAGCCATTTGAAACTCTTTTGTAAATACACAGGGGCTTTTAAGGTTTGCCGCCAGATGGACCCATTGATCCCGAAAATTACCGCAGTCATTAAAGGTAATGGATACGCTTCTTTTTGTATAATCATTTTCAAGTCCGGGCAAAAGTCCTAAATTGACCAATGCCTGGAACCCATTACAGATTCCAATGATAAGCTTTTTCTTGCTTACAAAAGACAACAGATCCCTGCCAATATGATTTTTAAGCTTTAATGCCTGAATCACACCCGCACCATGGTCATCCCCCCAGGAAAACCCTCCGCCCAGGACAAGGATATGAAAATTTTTCAGCTTGATTTTCCCTGACACCAATGCGTTAATATGAACTTTATGGGATGTGGCGCCCGCAAGTTCAAATACATGGGCTGTTTCATCATCACAGTTCAACCCAAACCCGGTTAAAATCAATGCATTAACCTTTTGCACAGTCATATCATGTCTCCAAAGGTCTTGTTAAAAGCCTTCTCAAGTTCTTCCATGGAAAGGTCTATCAAGACTTTTTTGTCAGGATTAAAAATTTTAAGGTGATTGTGCTGATCTGTCACAAAACCCAGGCAGCCCGATGCCATGCCTTTAAATAATTTTTCAAAAATAATTTTATGTTCCGGACCAACAGTCACAAGAAATCTGCCCGCGGATTCTGAAAATAATAAAGCTTCGCTGGAAAGTCGTCCTTTGTCTTTATCCATTGGAAAATCCGACAAATTGACCTCAATGCCCAGCCCTCCTGCCATGGTCATATAGGACAGATGAACGGCAATACCCCCCCTTGCAACAGCATGGCAGGACACGACAAGTTCATTGTCAATGGCTTTTTGCAATGCCCTGTATATCACTTTAAATTTATCAAAATCAACATGCGGGACATTAACACCTGTTTTATCAAACATCTCATAATATTCTGATGCCCCAAGTTCATTGGCCGTCAACCCCAATACATAAACAAGGTCTCCTGAAATTTTTGGATCCATGGATATACATTTAGAGACATCATCAATGACTGATGTTGCTGAAAACTGAACGGTTTCAAGGGCTGAGACCTTGACTCTTTCACCAAACTCACCCTCAAGATGGCCATCCACATACATGCTGTCCTTGCCTGACAACAATGGAATTTCATATTTTTCACACGCCTCTTTCAATGCCCGGCAGGCTCGGACAAGCTGGGCTGCCTTAAATGTTCCATCTGGATTTTTTTTTGGATCAAATTGTATATTGGGCCAGCAAAAATTATCCAGCCCGCCGATATGATCAAAATTTGCGCCCACGGCAATCAATCTTCTCACAGCTTCGTCAATGGTACATGTCATCATATGAAAGGCATCAATTTTTGAATACCAGGGCAAAAGGCTCTGGGAGAATGCAAGACCCTTTTGAGATGTCAGTACCGGCCGTGTCACGCTGGCATCTGACTGTATATTATGATTCACCCCCATAAGGGGTTTTATCACAGAACCGCCCTGGACCTCATGATCATACTGCCTGATAATCCATTCTTTTGAAGCGAGATTCGGCCTCTCAAGCATGCTAAGCAATAATTTATTAAAATCAGAAGGAGAACTTATAACTGGCTCTGTAAGGCCACGTGCTTCAGGTGAAATCCAGATGGCATCAAATTCCCAGGATGGAAAACCCTTGTCCAGAAGATCCATATCCACATAGGCACAGGTTTCATCCTTATATTTAATATGCAGCTTACCCGTATCTGTATATTCTCCTATCACTGTGCTTTCAACTTCATGCTCGTTTGAAAGTTCCATATACCTGTCCAGGTTTTCAGGCTTAACGGCAATGGTCATTCGCTCCTGGGATTCTGAGACCCAGATTTCCCACATATCAAGCCCTTCATATTTTAAGGGCACTCGATCCAGCCACACCTCACATCCATTGGAAATCATGGCTGATTCACCAATGGATGAAGACAAACCACCACCGCCATTATCCGTAATAAAGGGAATCAGGCCTTCATCACGACAGATGAGCAGAAAATCATGCATTTTCTTCTGGGTATAGGGATCACCAATCTGGACATGACCTGCCGGTGTATTTTCCGAATAACTTTCCGAAGACGCGGTAACGCCATGTATTCCATCTTTTCCGACCCTGCCGCCACTCATGATAATCAATTCGCCGGGAGATGTTTTTTTCTCATGGCTTGGATTTCCTTTAATCTTACTTGGCATGATCCCCAGAGCTGTCACAAATACAAGGCTTTTGCCCATGTAACCCGGATTGAACACTGTCTGGCCAAAGGTGGTGGGAACACCACTTTTATTTCCCCCGTCCTTTACCCCTTCTATTACACCGTCAAGGAGTCGTCTTGGGTGAAGCGGGGGTTTTAAGGGGCCTTTATAATTCACATCTCCCACACAATACCCGAAACTGCCCATGAATAATTTAGATCCAAGACCGGTTCCCATGGGATCACGATAAACTCCGACAATACCGGTTATTGCACCACCATAAGCTTCCATGTTGG
>JAOZRF010000397.1 GCA_029940245.1 Desulfobacula sp. | reverse complement strand
CCATGGAAAAATCAGCAGGATAATACCGACCCCGGCGACATTAAAAATTGTATGGGCATTTGCCGTTCTATGGGCCTCCGAATTCTGTGAGCCCAGGGTGGATAATTGAGCTGTCACCGTTGTACCGATATTTTCCCCTAGGACAAGGGCAATGGCAGTTGGATAGTTCAAAAGTCCTGATGCTGCCAGAGTCATTGTCAAACCTACTGTAGCGGAAGAAGACTGAACGGCTACAGTCAGAACTGTTCCCATGAATATACAAAGAAGAATACCACCTATGCTATCTGTATTGAAAGTTGTAAAAAATTCAATAAACCGGGGATCTGTTTTTATGGGTAAAAGACCCTGTTTCATAACGGTCATGCCATAAAAAAGCAGGCCAAATCCCAGAATAATATCACCGATATACCGGTAACTTCTTTTTGTTACAAAATATTTCAGACCAACACCCAGGGTAATTGAAGGAAGGGCAAGCGTTGTCAATTTAAATGCAATCATCTGGCCGGTAATTGTGGTTCCTATATTAGCACCGATGATAACACCAACTGCCTGCTCAAAGGACATTATGCCGGCGCTCACAAACCCGATCAGCATAACGGTTGTTGCAGAAGAAGATTGAATAATAGCAGTAACCCCGGCACCTGTTAAGCACCCCATAACTCTATTGGAAGAGATGGCTTCAAGAATTCGTCTGATTTTTTGTCCGGCAGTGGCTTGAAGGCCGTCTGTCATCATTTTCATTCCAAGAATGAATAGACCAAGGCCGCCAAGGGTTTGAAATATTATGCCTGTTATGCTCAATTTTTTCCCTTTTTATAAGTGGTCCCGCTGATATTTTTTTAATATAGCTCAATTTTCGGTCTTAATTTTTTGCAAGCCTGACCCCATTCAAATCTGGCAACTCCGAAAGTTGAGTAACATAACTATAATAAAAATCTGACAAATCAAAAAGACTTATATAATAAATTTACAGATTTTTCAATTGTGAAATCCGCTCTATTTTTTCGGATGAATTGATGCAGGGAAAGAGTGTATTATTGGTAAAGACCGGATGTTTTTCAAGATCAAATTTTGATTGCGCAACTGCAGTCTTCCACATGGCCGTATGGGGAATAGGGGTATAATAGGCAAGAACCGGCAGTATACCGGTATTTTTTACGATCTGCATGGAACGTTCCACATCATCAAGATTTTGTCCGGGCAACCCGCATAATAAATATGCCCCAACCTGGTTTTTTTCAAATCCGGCAGCTTTTAGATTGTTGATTGCCGTATAAAAGTCATTTTTTCCGACTTTTATATCATGGTTCCGGTTTTTGGAAAAATCCGTTGTCTCAAGGCCAAGGCGGATGGTTTTAAATCCTGCCTTGAACATCAACCGGGCAGCCTGTTCTGAAACGGCCTTTATATGCAGGGCATTGGGCGTATGAAAAAACAGATCCATTCCCGAGGCGATTATTTTTTCAAATAAGGGGAAGGCATATAATTTAGCGTTAACCAAAAGGGCATCATCGTAAAAAGCAAAATTTTTAACCCCATATTGCTGATGCCAATGTGCTATCTCTTTGAACACATTTTCAGGAGATCTTTGCCGAAGTTCCGGTTCAAGAAATGAGGAAGCGCAGTATTCGCAGGAAAAAGGACATCCTCTTGAGGTTAAAATAGGGGCATAAGCAAGCGTATGTTGAAGATCAAGCGCGGCAAAGGGCAATGCATCAAGGTCTCCTGATAAATTGCTGTCATCCAGTTCAAATTCTGTAAACGTTTTTATGATTTTTTTTAATTGAGGCTCTCCCGGGCCTTTTATTACCAGATCTGCCACGGTATTTTGGCTTGCATGTTCAAAGCAGAGGCTTGCATAAATTCCCCCGAGAACAATGGGCACATAAGGGTAGATTTCTTTGATCATTTCCAGGGTCTCATTGACGCCCGCAGCCCAGTAAGTCATCAAAGAGGTGACAAAAATAAGGTCCGGCTTTTGTATTTGTTTCAGGTCTGATGCAAACCATTGGGGTTTTATGCCATAGCGGGAAAATTTTTTTTCAATGTGTTCAAGGCCCCGTGGCAGAGCAATTTCAGTTTTCCGAAATGGTCCCCGGCCATCCCAGAGGACTTTAACAGCTTTGGGTTCCTGTGGGTGGAAGCGGTCAAGACAGTCAATATAGCTGACCTTTAGCCCTTTTTCACGCAGAATCGCGGCAATGGACAAAAGCCCCAGGGGTTTTGCCCAGAAGTCAAAAGCTGCAAAATCATGAATCCATGGATTTATGCATAGAATGTGGGGAGAATCAGTCTTCAAAATATGTCATGGATGTTTTTTTAAGCTCTTTTCTGCTGAATAAAAGTTCATACTCATTTTCTCCCACAGCTTCAGAGATTTTTTTAACAATGGCATAACATTCATCTTCATCAGAGGCATGAACCATGGTATACAGATTATATTTCCAGCCCGGGGCAGGGTCTCTTCTGTAACAATGGGTTATCTCCTGAAAGGTGGACATGATATTTCCGGTTTTTTCCACCCTGTTTTCCTCTACTTTCCAGGCTACCATGGCATTTGCCTTAAACCCGGATTTCTGATGTTTCAGCGTGGCACCAAACCTCCGTATCATCCCTCTTTTGTCAAGGTTCTTTAAAACTTCTAAAAATTTGTCTTCTGTGATGCCTATTTGTTCTGCCATTACAAGAAATGGGCGTTTGACAACGGGAATATCTGTTTGCAGCAGGGAAATTATTTTCTTTTCTAAATCTGTCAGCATAGGGGCTTATCTTTTTATGTTACAATGTTAATATCAAGAACTCAACTTTCGGTTACTCAAATCTGTCATATCATTTTTTTATCAGGAAACAAGGACATAATATCATCCTTGGTTGCCCTGCAAATCCCTCTTTCCGTAATAAACCCCGTGACAAGACGTGCCGGTGTCACATCAAAGGCATGGTTGGCTGCCGGGCTTGTTTCAGGAGGAATCAGCACCCGTTCAATTTTCCCATGGCAAAGACCCTGGACATACCTGATTTCGTCAGGATCTCTTTCTTCTATGGGAATATCGGCAATCCCGTCTGTAATGTCCCAGTCAAAGGTGCTGGAGGGCAGGGCAACATAAAATGGGATATTATTATCTTTTGCTGCCAGAGCTTTTAAATAGGTACCGATTTTATTGGCCACATCTCCGGCCCTGGTGGTTCGGTCCGTCCCCACAATGACAAGGTCCACCATGCCATGCTGCATGATATGTCCCCCTGCATTGTCCGTAATGATGGTATGGTTCACCCCGTGTTTGCCAAGTTCCCATGCAGTAAGACGGG
>JAOZRF010000396.1 GCA_029940245.1 Desulfobacula sp. | reverse complement strand
TGTTTGCACCACGGGATTTTGATATATCACCTTATTTTGAAATCATAAAGCCAACTTTAAAACAAGGATTTAATTTTCATGATGTAAAACTAACGCAAGGATAACCGCCAAACCAAGAATTGTCGCGTGAGACGTCCGGCTTTCATTGTTTGAATTCCTTCAAACATTCTTTTTAACACATTTGACATATACCCTACCCTGGTATACTATATAGAATAAAATCAATTTTAAAGCAGAGGGAATATGCATCCAGAATACAAAGACCAATTGCCGGGGTTAAACAGAATTGAAGGGCAAGTTAAAGGGATCAAACGCATGATTGAGAATCGACGTTATTGTGTAGACATTCTAACGCAGATTAAAGCTGCAAAAGCTGCTTTGCATAAAGTTGAGCAGGAAATATTAAAAAAACATATGCAGCATTGTTTAAAACATGCAGTTACAACAAATAATGAGATGGATATCCAGGAAAAAATTGATGAATTAATGACATTATTAAGTAAAAGAATTTAAAAATCACAGGATGAAAATTATGAATCTTGAAACAAAAACATTAGATATAAAGGGAATGACCTGTAGTTCATGCGTTCGTAATGTTGAACAAGCCGTTCAGAAACAAGATGGCATCCAAAAGGCGTCCGTCAACTTTGCCTCTGAAAAATTAATGGTCACATATGACGGTGAGACAACAGATATTGAGGGTATTATCACAACTATTGAAAAGAGGGGGTATGGTGCCGGCCTGCCGGAAACAGGCATTACAAAAATTTATAAGGTTGAAGGGGTGACTTGCGCAGCCTGTGTAAAAAGGGTTGAAGATTCCGTCAAGATATTGGAAGGCGTAACATCGGCAAATGTAAACCTTGCCACGGAAAAGGCGCAAATAACATATTCGCCGGATGTAACAAAAGAATCACAACTCATGGATGCGGTTGCTAAAGCCGGATATAAATTGATTAAAATTGCAGATGATATGACCATCGACCTGGATGAAGAAAAAAAACAAAAAGAACTGAAGAAACAATATGTACGATTGATCATCTCCATCGCCTTTGCAATACCATTGGTCCTCATTGCCATGCTTGAGATGGTGGGCATTTCATTGCCTTCCATCATAAGTCCCCAGCATAACCCCAGTGTTTTTGCTCTGGTCCAGTTGTTTTTGGTGATACCCATTGTGATTGCCGGCGCACATTTTTATACCAATGGATTCCCGTCATTTTTCCGGGGGCATCCAAATATGGATTCCCTAATTGCCATCGGTACGACCTCTGCCATAGGCTACAGCATTTGGAATACAGCATTGATATTAATGGGTAGAACTGAACTTGTCATGCACCTATACTATGAAACAGCAGGTGTTATCATCGCCCTGATAAAGGTCGGGAAATATATGGAATCGGTCAGTAAGGGCCGGACTTCCGGTGCGATCAAACAATTGCTGGGATTGCAGCCCAAGTCAGCCATTATTATCAGAGATGGCAAAGAACAGGTTTTGCCCATTGAAGAGGTTGAAGTTGGAGATCTGCTGATCGCCAAACCAGGAGAAAAAATCGCTGTGGATGGTATTGTCAGGAAAGGGCAGACATCAGTGGATGAATCCATGTTAACAGGAGAAAGTATTCCTGTGGATAAGACTACTGGTGATCCTGTAACCGGTGCCAGTATTAATCAAAATGGGACCATACAGTATGAAGCAGAAAAAGTGGGTAAAGAGACTGCACTGGCTCAGATCATCAAACTGGTTGAAGAAGCTCAGGGAAGCAAAGCGCCTATTGCAAGGATGGCAGATATCATATCCAGTTATTTTGTACCCGTTGTCATGGCCATTGCTACCCTCTCCGGCCTGGCCTGGCTAATGGGTGGCATGGAAGCGACATTTGCGCTTAAGATTTTTATTTCAGTCATGGTTATTGCCTGCCCCTGTGCCCTGGGGTTGGCAACACCCACTGCCATTATGGTGGGAACCGGACGGGGGGCCGCCCTTGGAATTTTGATAAAAGGCGGAGAGCCTCTGGAAATTGCCGGCCGCATTAAAACTATTGTTTTCGATAAAACCGGAACCATCACCCAGGGAAAGCCGAAAGTAACCAATGTACTGCCATTGGGGGCCTGGAAAGAAAATGACATATTACAAATAGCCGCCTCAGCGGAAAAAGGATCAGAACATTCCCTGGGAGCCTCTATTGTTGAAGAAAACGAGAAAAGGAATTTAGCATTTCTATCTATTGAAAATTTTAAAGCAATACCCGGAAGGGGTATCACAGCCAGTGTCGATGGGAAAAAATTACTGCTTGGCAATATTGAGTTCATGACAGAAAATAATATTCTTAAAAATGATTTATCCGAAGCAGACCAGCTGTCAAAAGAGGGAAAAACTTCCATGTACCTATGTATTGATGGCGCCCTTGCTGGAATTATTGCGGTTGCTGATGTGGTAAAACCAGATAGTGCCAGGGCTATTGCCAGATTGCAGCGCATGGGTATCAAAACAGTGATGCTGACCGGTGACAACCAGTTCACTGCCAGTGCCATTGCCAAACAGGTAAACATCTATCAAGTTGTTGCCCAGGTGATGCCGGGTGATAAAGCCGCACAAGTCAAAAAATTGCAGGCAGAAGGCAACAGGGTATCCATGGTCGGAGATGGGATTAATGATGCACCCGCACTGGCACAATCGGATTTGGGAATCGCCATTGGCTCAGGGACGGATGTGGCTATGGAATCAGCCGGGATCGTGTTGATGCAAAACAGCCTGATGGGCGTTGTCACAGCCATAGAACTCAGCAAGGCCACTTTACGCAACATCAAACAAAATCTGTTCTGGGCGTTTGCCTATAACACCGCCGGTATTCCCCTGGCTGCCGGAGTATTTTTCCTCTTTGGAGGACCGACTCTAAATCCAATGTTTGCTGCAGGCGCGATGGCAATGAGTTCTGTGTCTGTTGTTACAAATGCATTGCGGCTAAGACATTTCAAACCGACGGATATAAGTGTACCCGTCGATCAACCTGTTAATTCACCAGTAAAGGAAAAAACCATGAAAACTCAGATTTCGATTGAAGGCATGAATTGCCAGCACTGTGTAAAGAGCGTAACAGAAAAGTTAAACAGCCTGGAAGAAATCACATCTACAGTTGTCAGCCTGGAAGATAAAATGGCGGTTGTTGAATCTGCAATGCCTGTTGATGAGGCTTTGATTCAAACAACCATCACTGATGCCGGTTTCTCAGTAACAGGATTTTCCAGTCACTAATTATACAATGCATCCTGAAAAGGATGCATTATTTCCCTTTTAAAACTTCTTTTGATTTTAATTTT
>JAOZRF010000395.1 GCA_029940245.1 Desulfobacula sp. | reverse complement strand
ATTAAAATTATTACCAGGGAACTGAATCATACAATAAAGACAACTCAACTCAAAGAACTTAATGGCACTCACAACAAAGAAAATATTGCTGCTGCCATTCTTGCCTGCCTTGCCCTTGGTGCAGATATAAAACAAATTGAAAAAGGATTGGAAACATTTAAGAATCTGCCCCACAGAATGGAATTTGTTAAAACAATCAACGGCATTTCTTTTTATAATGATTCCAAAGGAACCAATACAGATGCGGTCATCCGGGCCATTAACTGCTTTGAAAAAAAGATTGTCCTGATTTTGGGCGGCAGGGGAAAACGCACGGATTTTTCCCTGCTGATCAATGATATTCAACACCGTGTTAAAACCATTATTGCCATGGGTGAATGCAGGACAATGATCAATGATACCTTTAAGAATATATGCCCGGTTTTAGAAGTTCAAACCATGAGAGAAGCTGTTCAGACTGCTTTTAATAATGCCTTTAAAGATGATGCCGGTGAACCGGCTATCGTACTTTTATCCCCTGCCTGTGCAAGCTTTGACATGTATAAAAATTATGCCCGGAGAGGCAATGACTTTGTAACCCATGTAAATGCGCTTGGAAATAAATAAAATGTCTGAACAAACAAAAACCATACATCCCTTTTTCAGTGAAAAAAGCATTCTTTTCCCTGTTATTCTTCTTTCAGGGATCGGTATTGTCATGGTTTATTCAGCAAGTTCCTCCATCAGCATGGACAACCATAACACAGTATTTTACTATATGAAAAAGCAGGCCATATTTATGGGCATCAGCCTTTGTGTCATGTTTGTTGCGGCTTCTTTTCCATATAAACTTTACAAAAGCATTTCCTATATCATCCTTTTTACTGCCATTGCAATGCTTGTGGCGGTCTTGTTTCCCTCATTAAATATTAAGGCCGGTGGTGCCTGCAGATGGCTTAATCTGGGTGGATTTACCTTTCAACCTGCAGAATTCGCAAAACTTGCTCTTATCATTTTCCTTGGATATTCCCTTTCCAAAAAACAGGATATGGTCAAGCAATTTTTTGTCGGTTTTGTACCCCATGCATTCATTTTTTTAATCTTTGCCTGTTTGATCATTATCCAGCCTGATTTTGGGACGGTTGTTGTTTTAGGGATGATAGCATGGGGAATGATGTTTGTTGCAGGAGTTAAAATCACCCACCTGCTTTCCCCGACTCCTTTGCTGGTACCTGTTCTTTATTTCTGGATTTACAAGGTTGACTACCGGCTGGAAAGGATCATGTCTTTTTTAAACCCCTGGGAAGACCCCTTAAATACAGGGTACCAGATTACTAATTCTTTAAAGGCATTTGGTGCAGGAGGAATTTTCGGAAAAGGGATTGGTCTTGGTATGCAGAAAATGCATTATCTTCCGGAGCCTCACACAGACTTTATTTTTTCAATTATTGGAGAAGAACTGGGGCTTTTGGGTGTGCTCCTGGTTTTATTTCTGTATTTAATTTTATTATTAAAAGGAATCCGGATTGCCAAAACTTCAAAAACAATATTTGGGGCAATAACAGCCACAGGGCTTACCATTTATATCGGGGTTCAGGTTATCATCAATACAGGGGTTACCTTAGGGGTTTTGCCGACAAAAGGTCTTACCCTGCCTTTTATCTCTTATGGGGGAACTTCCCTTGTGATTAATATGGCAGCCATGGGAATTTTAATGAATATCGGGGCATCCAGAGACAATGAAAAAAACGCCTGACATCATCATAGCCGGTGGAAAGACAGGCGGACACCTGTTTCCCGGCATTGCCATTGCCCAGGCCCTTGAAAGGATATGTCATGATGTGAATATTCTTTTTGTCGGTACAACTGCACCCTTTGAGACCCAAACCCTTGAAAAATTCGGGTATACCCACAAAGCGATATTCTCAAAGCCCATTAAAGGCGGCAACCTTCTCAACAAAGCGCTCTCCATCAGCATTCTTTTTATTTCTCTAATCCAGTCCATGATCATCATGAAAAATTTTAAACCTGATTTTGTCCTGGGCGTTGGAGGGTTTTCATCCTTTGCTATAGTACTGGCAGCATGGCTATTCAGAATTCCAACGGCCATCCAGGAACAAAATGCCTTCCCCGGGTTGACCAACCGCCTGTTGTCAAGATTTGCCGGGACCATTTTCACATCATTCAAAGAAACAAAAGGGTTTGCCCACAACCCTAAAGTGAATTATGTGGGAAACCCTGTTAGAAAAACCGACCCTGTTGAATCCCCAAATAACCTGAATTTAAAGAATTTTGATCCGGACAAATTTACCATTCTTGTCACGGGTGGAAGCCAGGGTGCCACAAGTATCAACACAGCATTCATGGATGCCCTTAAATTGATGACTGATACCACTAACTTCAATATTATTCATCAGACCGGCATCAAAGATGAAGCCAAAATTCTGCAGGAATACGAAAATCTGAAAATCACGGCAACCACAAGGGCTTTTTTCCATAACATGCCTCAGCTTCAGGGCGTGGCAGATCTTGTCATCACAAGGGCGGGTGCGGGAACTATTTCAGAACTGTGTATAAAGGGTCTGCCTGCCATTCTTGTTCCCTTCCCCCATGCGGCTGACGACCACCAGACCTTTAATGCAAAAGCCCTTGAAGAAAAAAAAGCAGCCGTAATGATAAAAGATAATACACTCACAGGACAAGTTTTAAAAGAAACTCTGGAAAATCTGATCAAAAATAAAGCGCTGCTTGATCAAATGACTGAAATATTAAAACAGTTTGCCATGCCCGATGCTGATGAAAAAATAGCAAATCATATTTTACAAACAAAGGATATCAAGGCTTAAACCCATGTATCAGAAAAATTATCATATCCATTTTGTTGGAATCGGCGGCATCGGCATGAGCGGTATTGCAGAACTGCTTATACATCTTGGTTATAAGGTGTCGGGCTCTGACTTAAAACTCTCCCATATTACCAAACGGCTTGAGGACAAGGGAGGTATCATCTTCCAGGGCCATCGCAAAGAACAAGTCATGGGTGCCGGCGTGGTGGTCACCTCTTCGGCCATTGCCGGTGAAAACCCGGAAGTGGTCCGTGCAAAAGAGTTGTCTATTCCAATTATCCCCCGGGCTGAAATGCTGGCAGAGCTGATGCGGATCAAATATTCCATTGCTGTTTCAGGAGCCCATGGTAAAACATCCACAACTTCCATGGTTTCTCAAATCCTCAATACTGCCGGACTTGATCCCACTGTGATTATTGGCGGTCTTCTCAAAGGGCTTGATACCAATTCATTGCATGGCAAAGGAGACTATATTGTCGCAGAAGCCGATGAAAGTGACGG
>JAOZRF010000039.1 GCA_029940245.1 Desulfobacula sp. | reverse complement strand
CATCAATTTTATTTTTGGCGCCGGAAAGCTGTTGCGCTTCTGTTAAATGAACATAGGCCATTGAGCTGTCATATTCGTACATGCCTGAGTCAAATGTATTGGTTACAACAAAACGTTTCATTGAAGGAATATGGCCCATGGGAGAAATAAACCCATTGGGAGACATGAGAATTACCTTGTCTCCCTTGATTACGCCAATAGAGCTTGCAAGTTGGTAACCTAAAATAATACCTGGAAGATTTTCATCATTATTTTTTTTGTCAAAACTTTTTTTTAGTTGTTCGGCATTAAATCCTTTAACTAGACTGAAGCCGGTTTCAGGATCAATTCCTCGAACCATGATACCGGAAAAAGAACGAGTTGATCTGATCATTGCCTGGGCAAACAAAATCGGTGAAGCTTCTTTAACTTGTTTGTTTTGATTAAGAGCAGTTAACAGGTTTGAATACTCATCAAATTTTCCAGAATAATTCATTACAAGAATATGGGGTTCAAGCCCTAAAATTCGTTTTCGAAAGTCTGTTTCAGCACCACTCATAACGGCAATAACCACTACAAGGACCATAACCCCTAAGGTAACACCTGCAACTGAAAAAAAAGTAATCAGAGAAATAAACCCTTCTTTTCTTTTAGCTTTAAGATATCTGCCGGCTATAAATAATTCAAAGGCCATTTAATCAAATATTCTTTTTCATATGAGGAAAAAGAATAACCTCTCGGATAGACGCTGCATTGGTCAGCAACATCACAAGTCTGTCAATTCCGATTCCTTCGCCTGCTGTTGGCGGCATGCCGTACTCAAGGGCCTCCACATATTCAGAATCCATGATATGTGCTTCTGGATTTCCTTCGTCCCTTTGTCTGACCTGCATTAAAAATCTATCATACTGATCTTCAGGATCATTTATTTCAGAAAATCCATTGGCTATTTCCCTGCCGGCAATAAATAATTCAAACCGGTCAGTCAATTCAGGATTCTCATCGTTTTTTCTTGATAAGGGAGATACTTCCACAGGGTATCCTGTTATAAATGTGGGCTGGATTAACCTGGGTTCAACAAGGCTGTCGAAAAGTTTGGTTAATATTTTCCCATGGCGGTCTTTTTTGGTTATATGTATATTCTGTTCCTTTGCAAAATTGAGCAGCATTTCTGTATCATTTATTATTGCAGGATCAATTCCACCAATTTTTATAAGAGCGTCCATCATTGGAATACGCTGCCATCCTTTTTTAAAATCAATATTCTGGCCCTGGTATTCAATAATTGTTGAATCTGAAATCTGTTTTACAATGGATTCAAACATCTCTTCGGTTAACTCCATCAAGTCTTCATAGTCAGCATATGCCTGATAAAATTCAACCATTGTAAATTCAGGATTATGTCGAGTTGAAACCCCTTCATTTCTAAAGTTTCGGTTAATTTCAAATACTTTTTCAAATCCACCGACAACCAGACGTTTCAAGTATAATTCCGGAGCAATTCTTAAAAACAGCTCCATTCCCAGGGCGTTGTGCCAGGTTTTAAAAGGAGTGGCCTCAGCCCCTCCTGGTATCGGCTGCATCATGGGTGTTTCAACTTCCATAAATCCTTTTTTTTCAAAAAAACGTCTCATGGAAGCAACAATTTTGGTTCTTTTTATAAAAATCTGTCTGGTGTCTTCATTTATAATAAGATCAAGATACCGCTGCCGATATCTTATTTCAGGATCTTTTATCCCATGGAATTTTTCAGGCAAAGGTCTTACTGCCTTTGAAAGCAGCCTGAATTCTTTTGCCAGAAGTGTCCATTCTCCGGTTCTGGTTTGAAACAATGGTCCTTTAACACCTATAAAATCACCAATATCAAGCTTTTTAAATAAAGAATAGGTCTCATTACCCAGGAGGTCTTTTTGTAAATATATCTGGAATTGATCAGAACCATCTTTAAACCGGACAAAGGATGATTTTCCCATTTTATTAATGGCCATCATTCTTCCTGCCATATAGAATTGATCACCTTTTTCACCTAAAGTATCAGGATTTTTTTCAATAATTTTTTTAAGTGTCTTTATAGAACATGATGGTTTGAAATCGTTAGGATAAAGGTTAATCCCGCTGTTTTTCAATTCATTGATTTTTTCTTTTCTAATTTGTATCAGATTAGTGTCTTTATCCATATATACTTACCTTCATATATCCTTATCGCATTTTGCAGATCGATTAAATTTAATTTTGATAAAACATATATAAATAGACTATTTTAATTGAAATTGTCAAGATTTTGTTGTTTGCTTTTTTAAAGGAGAGTCATTAAAAAGAATAGTGAAAATTGTGCCTTTACCAGGTGTTGATTCAAAATCAATCATACCATTATATGTATCAATTAATCTATGTATAATTGAAAGACCAAGCCCTGTACCATCCGGTTTGGTAGTGTAGAACGGGTCAAAAATATAGGTGGCATCCTTCTGAGAAATTCCTGCACCTGAATCTTTAATAGTCAAATGAACCCGGTTATTTATAGATGATTTAAGTAAAATTTTAATTTCTCCATGACCTTTTATGGATTGGCCGGCATTTTTCAATAAATTCCATAGAATTTGAGTAAAATGTGATGGATCTATAAAAACGCTAAGGTTTTTATTCATTTTTGTGGTGACACGAATTTTTTGATTCCATTCCGGGTCATTTAAAAAAAGTTCAATTATTTCTTCAATGGCATCTGCAAGTTTAATATCAATCGCATTATCTGTATGCGGTTTTGCAAAAAGACTGATGTCATTAACGATATGTTCAAGTCGATGGGTTTCCCGCAAAATGATTTTCATCAGTTTATCTTCGTATGAACCGGATTTTTTATCTTCCTGAAGCAATTGAATTGAACCGGATAAAGAGGCTAGGGGATTTTTAATTTCATGGGCAATACCTGAAATCATTTCATCCATGGCAGCCATTTTTTCAACCCGTTTCAAGTGTTCCTGGGTTATTTTCAAATCCTGTTTAGCACCTTTTAATTGAAGTGCCAGAATACCGCTTAAAATTGCAACAGAAAAACAGGCCACAATGACGATGATAATCCTGTAAATGATATGACTGTCATTTACAGAATTGGACAGAAAATACGAGTTTAGAAAAGGAGGGATGATCTTATAGTATTCCAGTTCGATCAGGACACCGTATTGAAGACATGAAATCGTGGCAATAATCAAGCTGCCCTTTTGAAGCAGCAACATGGATGTATAAATAATTACGATCAGGTAAAAAAAAGTAAAGATACTGTCATAACTGCCCGTAACAAAAATAATAGCGGTTACAATAATTGTATCTACAATGGTTTGAAAATAGGCAAGCACCAGCTTTTTTTTAAATTTATTCAGCCAGATCAAATAAATAACTGAAAGAATCAGAATACATGCTGCTATGTTATATAGAGAAAAAAAAGGCTGTGAAAAAAAGGATAAGTTTTTCCCTAAAGAAAAAACAAGGCAGGTTACAATAAGAATGATTGCAAAAATAGCTCTTGACAGGACAAGCCATTTGATTTGAGTTGAAAAATTCTGATTTTCTTGAAAATCTTTGTTTTTCATAATCTATTGAATGGCACCTGCCATGCTGAAAATTGGTAGATACATTGAAATAACAAGTCCGCCAACCACAACTCCAAGAAAAACGAGCATAAAAGGCTCTATCATATCTGTTAAATTTTTAACAGCCTGGTCCACCTCATCATCATAAAAATCAGCAATTTTTTCCATCATCGTATCAAGGGCTCCTGTGGATTCTCCTACCGCTATCATTGAACAGACCATGGAAGGGAAGACTCCGCTTTCAAGTAAAGGATCAGCCATTGATCTTCCTTCTGAAATTCCGGCTCTGACATCCTGAATGGCAAATTCTACAATTTTGTTTCCAGATGTTTTTGCCACAATATCAAGTACTTCAAGAATTGACACACCGCTTGAAAGCATTGTACTGGTTGTCCTGGTAAATTTAGCCACAGACACTTTCCTGATCAGTATACCAATGACAGGCAATTTTAAAAACATGCCATCCATGAAAATACGACCTTTTTTATTTGCATAGACTCGTTTAATGAAAAAAACAGCCGCGAATATCCCTGAAATGATATAAATTATATTACCAATGGCAAAGTCACTAAGCGCCATGACCAATAAAGTCGGTCCTGGCAAGGCGGCACCAAAATCGCTGAACATCTCTGCAAAAACAGGGATCACAAAAACCAGGATAATTGCAACAACGACAATCGCAACGATAATGGTAATAATGGGATATATCATAGCCCCCTTGACCTGGCGCTTGAGCTTGGCCATTTTTTCCATATAAGCAGAAAGCCTTTTTAATATGGTATCAAGAATACCGCCGGCTTCTCCTGCCGCAACCATGTTGGTAAACAGCTCATTAAATACTTTTGGAAATTTTTTTAATGCATCTGCAAAAGTTTCACCCGTCTCAACTGATTCTTTGATTTGTTTCAAATTCTTTTTAAAGGTCGGGTTTTCCTGTTGTGATTGAAGGATATCAAGGCATTGAAGAAGCGGCAACCCAGCATCAATCATTGTGGAAAACTGTCTGGAAAATATAATGACATCTTTTTCTTTGACTTTAGGCTGTAAAAATTTTATGTTTTCAAAAAGATCTTTTGGTTTTTTTTTGATTTTGCCAGGCACTATTTTCCGTCTCAGAAGGCTTTGTTTTACCTGTTCAGTACTCTCGGCGGTCATCTCCCCCTTGATTTTTCTTCCTTTGGGATTTTTTCCCTTCCATTCATAAATCGTTGGCATGATTCATCCTTTTCGTAATTATTCAAACTAAGGACCGCAAATGAAATAAGTTGATCCTGATAAAATTTAAGTATACCAGGATCAGATCATTTGTAAAATCCGGACGGATATACTATATAAATTTTATTAATCGATTACAACAGGAGTTATCCTTTGACTAAAAAAAAGAAACTGATTAAAACGGCAACCATTATTACAAGTCATGTTAATACAGATTTTGATGCCGTTGCATCCATGCTTGCAGCTCAAAAATTATATCCCGGCTCGGTTATTATTTTTCCCGGATCACAGGAAAAAAGTTTGCGCGACTTTTTTATCAGTTCTACAAGTTATCTTTTTAATATGACAGACCAGGCTTCCATAGATTTTTCCAAGGTATCAAAGCTCGTGCTTGTTGACACGAGACAAAAAAGCAGATTGACCCAGGTATCTGACCTGCTCAATAAAAAAAATCTTAAAATAGATATTTATGACCATCATCCATCCATGAAGGGTGATATAACAGGGTCTTTTGAAATTATCAGGAAAACCGGTGCGACAACAACAATATTAAGTACATTGTTACAAGAAAAAAAAATTGTCCCCAGCCCTGAAGAAGCCACGATCATGGCATTGGGAATATATGAGGATACAGGATCATTTACTTATTCCTCCACCACAAAAGAAGATCTTGAGCAGGCAGCCTTTCTCTTATCCTGTGGTGCCAATCTTAATACCATAGTCAATTTTGTGGTTAAAGAAATCAAATCCGAACAGGTTATATGGTTAAATGAATTATTAAATGAAATGACCCTGCATAAAATCAATGGAGTTGATATCCATATATCTGTGATTTCTTCACCCACATATATTACAGATCTGGCAACAATTGTTCAAAAGGTTGTCAGAATGGAAAACCTTGATATTTTTTTTGCTGTTGTATTAATGGACAATAAAATTAATATCATTGCAAGAAACAGGATACCAGAGGTTGACGTGGGCAAAATTCTTTCAGGATTTGGCGGGGGCGGTCATTCTTATGCTGCGTTTGCAAAGGTTGACAATCAAACCCCGGCACAAGTTGAGATCAAACTTCTGGAAAGGCTTCAAAAAGAAGTGAAAAGTATTCAAATAGCAACTCACTTAATGGCTTCACCTGCCATCACTGTTGAGCCTGACACTGATTGTAAAAAAGCCGGCAGTCTTATGACACGATATAATATAAATTCATTATTGGTAGTGGATAAAAATAAAAATTCCTATGAAGGATATATTACCCGGCAAGTTATAGAAAAAACACTATATCACAATCTGTCCCACCTTCCGGTGAAAGAATATATGAATTCCGAAACCCGCTATATTTCCTCTGATGCTGATGTCTCCCAGATTGAAAATATAATTATTGAAGCAAAACACAGAATTCTACCTGTTATTGACAATGGATTGATTAAAGGTGTTATTACCCGGACAGACCTGCTCAACTATCTGGTTCAACATAATAAAACACTTAAAAAAAATGACACAGAGCTGGGTGTTAAAAAAAATGCTAAAAAAAGACAGATTGAAAATATTCTGTATCAGCGACTGGATAACCGGATAAAATTATTGCTTCAAAACATTGGTCAAACCGGCAATGAACTGGGACTTAATATGTTTGTTGTCGGCGGATTTGTAAGAGATCTTTTGCTGAATAGACAAATCGAGGATATTGATATTGTTGTTGAAGGCGATGGAATTGAATTTGCCCGGGTATATGCTCAAAAAGAAGGCTGTAGAATTAATACCCATAAAAAATTTGGCACAGCCGTTATTATTTTCCCGGATAATTTTAAAATTGATGTTGCCTCGGCCAGGTTAGAATACTATACCATGCCGGCAGCACTTCCCATTGTTGAAAATAGCTCCATAAAACTTGACCTTGCCCGGCGGGATTTTACCATCAATACTTTGGCAATCAGTCTTAATCCTGATAATTTTGGAACCATGATAGATTATTTTGGCGGCACCAGGGATTTAAAAGATAAAACCATTAGAATCATCCATAATTTAAGCTTTGTTGAAGACCCTACCCGTATTTTCAGGGCGATTAAATTTTCAAACCGGTTTGGATTTAAAATTGGGAAAGTAACGTCCAATTTAATTCAAAATGCCATCAGGATAGATTGTTTTAAGAATTTAAGCGGCCTTCGGGTATTATCAGAATTAAAACAAATCTTTGAAGAGGAAAATCCAATCCCGGCCATTCGAACAATGGAAACCTATGGTCTTGAAAAAGTCCTTCATGAAAATCTGACCATTATTCCCAATACCTACCAATTGTTTGAGTCTGTGAATAAGATTTTGTCCTGGCATGACCTTTTGTATGTTGATGAACAATATCCAAGATGGTCGGTTTACTTTATGGCTCTATTGAACAGGTGTTCTTTTAACGTGTGCGAACAAATCTGTACAAGACTCAATTTTCCTCTAAAAGAGCGAGGTATCCTTTTTGATATGAGATATAAGGCTGAAAAACAGCTATTATTGCTTGAGAATTCATCTTGCTTTTCAAAACAGGATCTTTACTGGGCGCTCATTAATTTTAAGACAGAATATATTTTATACATGATGGCCCTTTGTAAAAATGAAGCGGTTAAAAAAGCCATTTCTAATTTCTATACCCACCAGAGAGATATAAAACCCTATATTAAAGGCAGAGATTTATTGAAGATAGGTTTAAAACCAGGCCCTGTTTTTACGACCATCTTAAACCAGATATTAAACGCTAAACTGGACGGGCAGTTAAAAACAAAAAAAGAAGAAATCAAATTTGCCGAGGACTATGCAAAGAAAAATAAACTTATTGATTAATGCACAAGTTTTTGTTAATTCCCTTTATTCAAAAAAAATATAAATTCAGGAATTGTTGAACATGAAGAATGCAGATTATTTAACCGGCATCACAACCAGCGGAACGCCTCATCTTGGCAATTATGTCGGTGCCATCCGCCCGGCAGTTGAAACCAGTAAGAATCCAGACCTTGTATCTTATTATTTTCTTGCAGATTATCATTCTTTGATTAAAAATTATGACCCAGAACTTAGAAAACAATCTGCCCTTGAAATAGCAGCCGCATGGATTGCTTTAGGATTGGATTATGAGAATTGCGTTTTTTACCGGCAATCTGATATTCCTGAAATACCGGAATTGACATGGATTCTCACCAGTCTTACTGCCAAAGGCCTGATGAACCGCGCTCATGCGTATAAAGCATCAATAGCGCAAAATGAGGAACAGGGACTCAAGGACCCGGAGCAAGGCATAACCATGGGTCTTTTTTCATATCCAATCCTTATGGCTGCAGATATTTTGATGTTTAATGCCAGAAAAGTACCTGTTGGAAAAGACCAGGTTCAGCATCTTGAAATGACAAGAGATATCGCAGCACGATTTAATCATGTTTATAAAAAGCTGTTTGTTCTTCCCGAAGTTGTTGTGGATGAGACTTCTTCTGTTCTCTCAGGTCTTGACGGACGTAAGATGAGTAAAAGCTATCATAACTTTATTCCTTTGTTTGATACACAAAAAAATTTTAGAAAAATGATAATGAAAATAAAAACCAATTCCCTTGGGCCTGATGAACCCAAAGATCCTGATACCTGCACACTTTTTTCTATATACAAGGCCTTTGCAGGTGAATCGGAAATCTTGGCGCTTGCCGAGCGTTACAGACAGGGAATTGCGTGGGGAACCATGAAACAGGAGCTTTTTGAATATATTGATGAGACATTGAAAAATCCAAGAAATGAATATGAAAAGCTTATGAAAAATCCTTCTGATATTGATGTAATACTTAAAAAAGGTGCTTTAAAAGCAAGAGAATTTTCAGTTCCCTTTCTTGAAAAAATAAAAAAAACCATTGGAATTCAATCAATTGGTTAATTGTTTAGGTCTTAATCTCTTTAAGGGCTAAATAGCGCCATTTCCCTTCTTCTAAATTTTCAAGCTTGATATTTGCTATCCTGACCCTTTGCAATGTATCAACCTTGTTACCGATTTTCCCCACCATTTTGCGGATCTGTCGGTTTTTTCCCTGTTTTAAAACAATATTGAATTTATTTTTTGAAAGACGTTTTACTTTTGCTTTTCTTGTGATGACATTGTCAATCACAATACCCTGTGCCATATTCTCCAACCCTGTTTCAGATATGGGATAAACAGTTGTCACAATATATTCTTTTTCATGGTTAAAAGAAGGATGGGATAATTTATTGTGGAGCTCCCCATCATTGGTCAGCAGCAAAAGACCTTTGGATTCTTTATCCAATCGACCCACAGGATACACCCGCTCATCAATATCGATCAGATCAAGAACAATTTTAGAGTTTTGTCGGGAACAGGATGAGACGTAACCTACAGGCTTGTTCAGGGCAATATAGATTTTTGGTGCGTCCTGTTTTAAAATAACTGGTTGATTATTAAAAGAAACTTTGTCTTTTTCTAAATCAATTTTTGTTCCAAGTTCTGTAACAATGATCCGGTTTACTTTTACCAGGCCGTTTAAAATGTGCTCTTCTGCTTTTCTCCTGGAACAAATCCCTGCGTGGGCCAGGTATTTTTGAACCCGCATCTTATGTCCTGTAATCTGCATTAATTTTTACATAGTCAACACTTAAATCACAAAAAAAGAAATGGTCTGTCTCTTTTCCAAGATTCAGATCCAGCGTAATGATTATTTCATTCTTTTTCATGATCCGGGCTGTCTTTTTTTCAGCATCTGCCCCCATCCAATTGCCCTTTAAAACCAAAGGCTGGTCATTAAAAAAAAGATCCATCTTTTCAGGAACAACCTGCGCGCCTGATCTGCCTGCTGCCGCCGTAATTCTTCCCCAGTTGGGATCTTCTCCATAAATAGCCGTCTTAACCAGATTGGAATGGGCAATGGCTTCTGAAGCCTTAAATGCATCCTGTTTTGTTTGGGCGCCTTTAACGATAATCTGTACAAACTTGGTGGCACCCTCCCCATCTTTGACAACCATTTTAGCAAGTTGAAAACAGACTTCATCAAGTGCATTTTGAAATATTATTTTAGAATCTATATCATTGATTTGAACTTCTGAACTAGCATTTGCAAGGGCCAGAAGCGTGTCATTGGTGCTGGTATCACCATCAATTGTAATCCTGTTAAACGACTTTTCATTGGCAGCACTTAAGCAGATCTTTAATTCCTGTGAAGAAATATCTACATCTGTGCAGATGAATGCCAGCATGGTGGCCATATCCGGTCGAATCATACCAGATCCTTTTGCAATCCCCATGATTGAAAATATTTTATTTCCAATTTCCCCACTTTGTTTTATAATTTTTCGATGGGTATCCGTTGTCAGAATGGCATCGGAAAAATCATCCATGCCCTCAAAAGAAATATGTTTGACAATTTTTGGGATTCCCGCCTCAAATTTATCCATGGGAAGATTCGCACCAATAACACCTGTTGAGGAGACCAGAACAAGGTCTTCACCAATATCAAGACAATCGCCAACCAATTTTGAACATGTAGTGGCATCGTCAATTCCTTTTTCTCCTGTAAAACAATTGGCATTGCCGCTGTTCACAAGAACAGCCTGGCAAAAGCCTTTTTGTATTTTTTCTTTTCCCAGAAGCACGGGTGCTGCCATCACCTTGTTTCTTGTAAATAAAGCTGCGGCAGAAGCCGGCTTCTCACAATATATAAGTCCCAGGTCTTTTCCACCCTTTTTTTTAATCCCGGCACAAATGCCGGCAAATTTAAAGCCTTTCATTAAATCCACTCCTTAACACTATAGCTCAATCCTAACTTTAATTACCCATTCACCAAAATTTTCATACCAGTTAACTGTTGATCGCTTTGCAGAACAAATCTTCTTGATTTCCTTGGCATCCTTTTTTTCAATTTGTCTAATATCATCCTCGATCTCAATAATACAAAATCCAAAACCAGTATTTTCAGTGATAAAATAGCATTCGGGATCACCATCCTCGTCTGTTAATTCAAAAGACTTAACTTTACTTTCTAGGGCCTTAGCAGTCGTTTCCAATAAAATTTTTTTTAAATTTTCACTGATCATAATATTTCTTCCTCTTCCTTGGTTTAATTAACTGGCGCCTAACCCCCACGCCTCACTATCTGAGGCTAGTGAACTTGATTCAAAGAACCGCACCCAATTTATAAATAGCAAAATTTAGCCCGGCTTTACTTGAAACTCTTTCAATAATTCCTCAGCTTTTTCTTTCCCATATTGCTGCACCATTTCATCCCATATCGGTGAGTTTCTAATAGTTTTCTGATATTTCTTTGTCATTTTTTCCAATTCATCAGGACTTGACAGGCCACCTGGAGCAATCACATGCATACCGTCGTCTGCCATCCAGGTATGAGGCTGTGTTATCTCAGATTTTGAAATGCAGCAATTTTTAAATTTCTTACCGCTCCCACAAGGGCAAGGATCATTTCGACCGATTTTATTTTTCATATCAAACCTTTATATTGTTTAAATTTTACATCATGAGCATAATGCAAAGCTGATCTGAATTGCTTGCAGCAATAGAGTCCCATATATCTTCAACAAGCAGAAGTTTTTCAGATAACGTCGTGATCAGCGGTGGCGCCAATAAATTTGCCGTGTCAGCGCAGTCACACTTCTCGCCATCCGCTGAATTACATGGTTATACGCTAATTTCTAAAATAGTACCATCCTCCTCAGCCAAAAGAATACCAATGCCTGCGAGATTAGCTCTAGTACACATTCTTTTCGCAACTGTTTCAGTATCATTTGTTATAGGAACGACCGCGAACTGTTTTTCTCCCTCAAGTGGTCGTGTCATGAGCAATCCAACAGTCTCACATAAACCCTTACGAAGTCGTGATTTTTGACCAGAGTGCTTAGTGTTGATAATGCCACCTTTACACTCTGCTACTATTTTGTCGGTTCCATAAACAGCAACTACATCACCCAAGCCTGGTTTAAGGGATACATAAACAGATCTTTCACCATTTACATACAGACCTCCGTAAGACGTTGTACCTTCAGGTTGTTTTAAATTGTATCCTCGCCCTTCAAGCCAAGAACGGATATCGAATTGTTTCCCATGTTCTCCATCTGGATGGATTTCCACTCTTTGTAGCTTCGAATCAGCTTCAAATAGATGGAAAGCAAACGCCAACATTACCGCTGCTTCTGTAAAGTGCCGTTCTAAATCACCTTCGGTTTTTTGGACACGGTTTGTAGGAGGTGGTTTTGAAGTGATTAAATCTTGTAACATTGTTGATATCTCCAAAAGCGTATAACAATTTGTCAGCATCCTTTTAATTACCTATGAAAAAGAAAAATGCCCCCTTTTCTCTCTCCTTAATCCAGCAAATTTCCAAAATCTTTAATTGCCTGTTCAGCAATAACCACTTTTCTTTTCTTTTTGAATTTTACTATTCTGGAGTCATAATTTTCCATAACGTCTTTATGAGCATCATGAACGAACTTTCTTGCCAATTCTTTTTCTTTCTCTATTGCATCATAGACTTCTTGAACATCCCCCAGCATTTCTTTAATATCTCTCACAAAACTTTTGAAGTGTATTCTTTTTAATAATGACATGTCGGAAAACAGAAAATCGATATAAGGGTCACCCTCAACATCAGGTTTCTCTATCATATAAACCTTCCCTGGACTTTTTATATTAATTGAATCTGAAAATTTATAAAACCTTGCTGATAAATACTCCCAAAGCCGATCCTT
>JAOZRF010000394.1 GCA_029940245.1 Desulfobacula sp. | reverse complement strand
TAAGGTGGAGTTTGATATGAATATCAAAGGCAAAAATATTAAATTTGAAACCCAACTGGGCAATAAGCCACTGTTGATAGATATCGGCAACATCAATGCCGCTTTTAGATGCAATGCTTCTTTGCGTTATGATGCAGCCAGACGATTGCTGTATATTACGCCTCATATTTTGCAAATATCAAATCAAAACAAAGCTAATAAAATGGTGGCTAACCTGCTGCAATTGCTATCGCTTGGCAACGGCGTTAAATACCCCATAGAAATTCAAAAATTTGCGCCCTTTATCACCAAAATAGGCAATGACCAATTCAATATTGATATGAATATTACAAAGATCTACACTGAAAATAATAAAGTCTTTATCAACGGCCAGCCAAAACTTGAAAAAATAAAAGCAATCTCTCCTTCAGTAAAAAAATCAGAATGATGCAATCAATGTACTCATTCAATATGGAAAAGGTGGGGAGGCATTAGCTTTTTAAACTCATCAGAATACAATTTAACACCCCTGACATACATGTCATCGTGGTTATAGCGCTTAAATGCGTATTCTCTGCCCCGTTCTTTGTATTTATGGCGTTTCAGATATGTGGCAACGGAAAAAATTGAATCCGGAACCGTGTTTAAATCAATTAAGCCATCCTTGTCCCCGTCAACGGCATAAGACATGGAAGCGGGCATAAACTGTGGAATGCCTATTGCGCCTGCCCAGGACCCTTTTACAATCCTTGGATCAAAACCTGTATTTTTTGCCTGTATCAACAATTGAGACAAGTTATTAAGAGCTCGTTTTTTTATTTTTTTAAGTCTTTTAAGAGCAGTGGCTCTATTCATGGCCCCTTGTTTTTGATAATGGCCTTTTTTAAAAAGTTCAAATTCAACTTCATCAATATGAAAGTATTGATTGGTGAATATTTTGAATATATCATATTTACCCCTGTACTTTCCAAGCCGTGACTCCCAGTTTAAAATGGCGATAATATCGTTTGCCTGAACTCCAGTCTCTTTTTGTGCTTTTAAAAAATGTGCTTCGTATTTTTCGAAAAATACTTTTCCATTATTCAGGGTTTCTTGATTTACCAATAAAGGAACCGCGTCTTTGTGCTGCCTGCTCTGGGTTTTAATCGAAACAGGTGATGCCAGAAAAACAAGTTTATCCAGATATTTCTTTTCCATGAGGATATTTGATTGATCTAATAACAGATCATCAAATTCTTTCTTTGAATAAACCCTTTTAACTTTATTATATAAATTAATGTATTTATCAGGATATTCTTTTTCCAGATTTAGTGATGTCTTTTTATAAATTAAATTTGATTGATTAAAATCGATTGCCTTTTTATCCAGGTTGGATTTTGCAGAAGCTTGCGGCGAAAAGATATACATAGCAGAAATAACCAATAAAGTTGTTATTAAAAAATTTTTCATAACCTGACTATGCTCCATTTTGGTAAATTTTAGGTATTTTTATTAGCATTGAGAACTGTCAAAGAACTCAATGTTTAATGGTCAACTTTATCATATACCGGTCTGATTTTTCAAAAGGAAGTTGATAATAATTTGTTTGTAAATCAAATTTTTTTAAAATGCCAGGCGTAATCTCCTGGTCTGCGTGTTTTCCTTTCATGGCATAAAGTGTCCCCTCTTTATTCAAGAAAGGGAAAGCCAGTATCTCAAAATTCGAAAGACTGGTAAAGGCGCGGGAGATGACTGCATCAAATTTATTTTTATACCTTTCCTCTCCACGAAGGCCTTCAACCCTTGCATGGATAGCATTAATATTTTCCAAATGTAATATTCTTATGATATGTTTTAAAAAATTGACCTTTTTTTGAGAGGAATCTACCAAGACAACTTTTAATAAAGGCTTCATAATTTTAATGGGAATACCGGGAAATCCACCCCCGGAACCCATATCCATAAGGCAGGTCTCATTTCCAAAAAAAGAAACTGCTGCGATGGAATCAATAAAATGCTTTTCAGCAATAAGCAAAGGTTCTTTGATGGCAGTAAGATTTATTTTTTTATTCCAGACCACAAGCTCTTTTGCATAAAGGATCATCATATCGATTTGATGGTCTAAAACACTGATATTTAAACTGTTTGATCCAAGTTTTATGCGTTGTGTGAATTCCCGGATAGATTGTTCTGATAAATCATTCAAAATTAATAATTTTTACTTGACAAATTAGTGGGTTAAATATATTATTACGCCTTTCATAAGCTAAGTTTAACTTTGAATTCACACTAACAAAATCGTAATAATTTAGCAATATAAAAAATACAGGAAAGCCTTTGATAACAATTGGAGTCTAAAATTGTTTGACAAGTAAATTTTATACTCAAAGGATAATTTTAAAATGATCAGAGATCTAAAACGAGTAAGAAATATTGGAATCAGTGCTCATATTGATTCCGGTAAAACCACACTGACTGAAAGAATTTTATTTTACACTGATAGAATACATAAAATCAATGAGGTCAGGGGCAAAGACGGAGTCGGTGCCGTCATGGATTCCATGGAACTTGAAAGAGAAAGAGGAATTACCATTGCATCGGCTGCCACCTATTGCGAATGGAACAAGCATAATATCAATATTATTGATACCCCGGGCCATGTTGACTTTACAGTAGAGGTCGAACGGTCTTTAAGGGTTCTGGACGGGGTTGTGCTGGTTCTCTGCTCTGTATCCGGAGTCCAATCCCAGTCCATAACTGTTGACCAGCAGATGAAACGCTATAAAGTCCCCTGCATTGCCTTTGTCAACAAGTGTGACAGATCCGGTGCCAATCCTGCCAAGGTCTGCCGGCAGCTAAGGGATAAACTGGGTCATAATTCCATTCTGATGCAGCTTCCCATAGGGCTTGAAGATAAACATGAGGGCGTTGTTGATCTTGTTGCCATGAAAGCCTATTATTTTGAAGGGGACAATGGTGACAGGGTTGTGACTAAAGATATCCCCGCAGAAATGATGGAGGATGCCAAAATTGCCCGGGAAACAATGGTCGATGCTGTCTCTCTTTTTTCAGATGACCTTACCGATGCCATTCTGGAAGAAAAAACCATCACTGAAGAACTCATCATGACTGCTGTTCGAAACGGAACCATTGCACGACAGATGACCCCGGTATTTCTTGGATCTGCATATAAAAATAAAGCGATTCAGCCTCTTCTGAACTCAGTGATCAGCTATCTTCCCTCTCCTCTGGATATTGAAAATGAAGCCCTTGATATGGATAATAATGGAGAAGCTGTTATTCTTGAAAGCAGCTTTGACAAACCAACCGTGGCTCTTGCCTTTAAACTTGAAGACGGGCAATATGGTCAGTTGT
>JAOZRF010000393.1 GCA_029940245.1 Desulfobacula sp. | reverse complement strand
TGCTTTAATATCCGCCAAAATAGCCTTTCGTTCTTGTCCTTCCAGGTCATCTACCTCTATGTAATCATATTCAACATTACAGTCGGAAAGAAGTTTTTTGGTTGATTTGCAGTGGCTGCAGGTACTTAATGCATATAATATTGTTTTATTCTTGGCCATTTATTTCTCCTTTAATAGCCGGGGTCAGAGCCGGGTTATATGGGTTATAGAATAATAAGTCAGGTCAGACTCCATTTATTTATATCCTGATAAATTTTGCACGATTTATATCATATTTGCAAGGTTAAAGTAAAACCCTGATCCTTCATCAAGGTACCACCTGCTGCGTTGACTGCGGTCGTTCCTCCCTGCGGAGTATGCCTTATACGCCTCACTCGTCACTCCTTGCCGCCTTGCATCCGGCACCTTGCTGATGGCCAGGGATGGTGCATAACCTATGTCCCAGCAGGCAAACGAAAATTTGATGAAAGATTTGAGAAAACTCAGACCCTTGGCCAGATTTAAAAAACCGGATTCAAAAACCCGTTTAAAAAAATGTTAGTGGTTTGAGCACAGATGGTCTTAATTTTGCAAAATACATTTTATAGACTATGACCAAGCACTGGATTAAAAAAGAAAGCTATTTTGAATACTGCTTTTCTAAAACAGGATTGAATGATATTCTGGGCATATTCTAAACTCAAAAGGAGAAAATGAATGAATCAATGGTATTGTTCTGTTTGTCATACAAAATCAAGCAGCGAAAATAAGCCTGCAGCATGTGAGGTTTGTCATGCAGATGATAGAATGATCATGGCTATGGAACAGGTTCCTAAATATCTTGAACAGGTCAGGGATCTGGCCAGGACAAAGCTCAAGGGAATCTGTGCAGTATATCCCTCATGTGACGGCGGTTTTGATAAAATATGTCAGAAAGAAGCCTATGGAAAACCCATCGGGCTTGGCGGTGTCGGTCAAGGACTGTCTTTTAGAGCAAACGTACAAGCCCTTGCAGATATTCAATTCAATATGTCGGTATTGGGAGATCATTTTGAACCCGATACCCGCTGTTCCTTTTTGGGGTTGGATCTCAAATTTCCAGTATTGGCTTCTTCTACGGCAGGGGCCCAAAAATATAATGATGCCCTGGATGAAACCATGTTCTGCACGTCTGTTTTAAACGGGTCAAAAGATGCAGGCACTATTGGCCTTCGGGGGGACACCTGGTTTTATACGCCTGACAACAACCCGTCACTGAATGCCATGAAAGCCTGCAATGGATATGGCATGCCCATATTCAAGCCAAGGGCCCAGGATGTTTTGAAAAAGCTTATTGAAAAAGCAGAAAGTTATGGCTGCAAAGCTGTGGGTATTGACCTGGACGGCTGTGGGTCGACCATTATGGCATTGCATGGGCAGCCTGTATTTAAAAAGAGTGTCAAGGATATTAAAGAATTGATCAATTTCACATCCCTGCCCTTTATTACCAAAGGGATCATGCTCCCGGATGAAGCCCTGAAGTGTGCAGATGCAGGTGCCTCAGTCATTGCCATATCCAACCATGGCGGCAGGGTCATGGATTCAACCCCGGGTGTTGCCACCATGCTGCCCCTGATTCGGGAAAAACTTGGAAATTCTGTTATGATTACAGCTGATGGAGGAGTCAGAACAGGGTATGACGTTTTAAAAATGCTGGCACTGGGTGCAGATGCCGTTCTTTTAGGAAGGGATATCATCAGGGCTGCTGTCGGTGCTGGAGCCCTTGGGGTGCAACTGCACCTTGAACATATTAAAAAAACCTTGAAAAAAGCCATGTTTATGACTGGAACAAAGAATCTTAAAATGGCGGATTCAAAAATTTTATTCAAACAAAAATGAAATAAGGAGGAACAATGGGAAAAGTTTTAATTGTATACGCATCAAGAGCTAATGAGACAAAAGCAATTGCAGAACTGATCGCAGAAGGTGTTCGCATTTCAGGGAATGAGGTTGATATTAAGAATACAAGCCAGATTAAGAGTGAAGACGATTTAAAAGGATATGATGGGTATGCATTTGGCTCTGCAACCTATCATGGTGAAATGATTACATCCATGAAACAGATTCTGTTTATCGCGGAAAGAGCCGAGCTTAAAGACAAAGTCGGTGGCGCTTTCGGTGCCTATGGATGGAGTGGCGAGGCACCGGGAAGGATTTTTGATACCATGGAGAATATTTATGGGATGAAAATGGTTTCAGGTCCTTTGATGCTCAAGGCAAGCTGGGTGGGCGGCGGTACCAAGGCTGCCCAGGATTATGGAAAGAGTATTACTGCAGTGATTTAAGAAATAATTGGAATCACAGATTGAAAGAATTCTTTTTTTTGGGAATTTGATGGATTCAATATTGCGGATTATTTTACCTTAAAAATTTTTTGCAGTAAATATACATGATTTTGACCAACTGGTATGATGTTTGCTTTATTACATAGTAAGCACTCGATAAAAAATCCGGGAGGGATAAAGAATGTCTGAATTGAAACTTGAAAAAAAAAGAGATAATAAGGATGGTCAGATATCCAAGTTCTATTTTGCTTTGAAATCTAAAGATGAAATTTATTTTCAAATGGCATCTATTTTTAAAGAAATCACCAATGATGGAGAAGAATTGACAAAAGAATTTTTTAATGGAAGATTAATAGGAGAACCCGCTGAAATTTTTCTGGAAAAGTCATTTAAAGTGGCATATAAAGAATTAAATGCCCGATTTTGATTAGAGACTTGCAACTATCCGAGATTGTTTTAGGATTTAGGATTTAGGTTAAAACTTAAAACCGTGCCTGAACAAGGTTTTTGTTCAGGCACTATATAAAAACAATTAATTTAACATAATAAAAGGAGAGATGAAATGGCTGAACAACTTGGTATTTATAAATGCAGCAAATGTGGAAATATCGTACAGGTACTTCATGGAGAAAAACCGTCCATTGTGTGTTGTGGACAAGACATGGATCTTCTGGCTGAAAATAAGGTCGATGCAGCTCTGGAAAAACATGTGCCTGTGATTGAAAAACTTGATGGGGGATATTTGGTCAAGGTTGGCAGCGTTGCCCATCCCATGGGCGAGGATCACTGGATTGAGTGGATTGAACTTGCCGGTTTTGATGGAAACTATGTGCAGAGAATGATGCTGACACCTTCAAGTAAGCCTGAAGCCGAGTTTAAAACAGACTCATCAAATGTTATTGCAAGAGCCTATTGCAATCTCCACGGCCTTTGGAAATCTTAAGGTTTTTTTAGCTTATAACCTTATTATAAATTACTCAACTTTCGGTCTTAATTTCTTGCAGACGGGGTCAGGCTTGTTTTATTGTATTTTTATCAATAAATCTATAT